>DAOWID010000178.1 GCA_030641115.1 Planctomycetota bacterium
CCGCAATCTTGGTATGCTGCATTGGCTCGATGTGCAACCTGATGATAGATTACCTGTGTCTGAAGAAAGTGAGATATACGTTTGAGAATATGTTATGTAACGTGATGCCTCATCTGCATAAGTGCGTAATAGTAAATATCCGTTCATCCTGAACTATGAAATACCCAAGACGTCAGCCATTGAGTACAGAGCAGGCTTTTTCCTGACGAGCCAATTTGCCGCTCGCAGTGCCCCTCGTGCGAAAGTATCTCTGCTTTGGACGGTATGGCGGAGAGTGACCGTTTCGCCGAGCGTGCCAAAGGTTACCGAATGGATACCGGTGATATCGCCGGCTCGGATTGCGTGTACGCCGATAGTGCCTTTTTGCCTCGCGGCGTCTTTGCCGCTCCTGCCATGAATCAGAGACTCGGGGAAATCTTGGCCGGTTGCCTTACAAATATTCTCAGCTAATGTCAGAGCCGTGCCGCTCGGAGCGTCCTTCTTGAAGCGATGGTGCTGCTCGATTATCTCCACATCGTATTCCTCGCCGAGCATAGTCGCTACCTTGCCCACCAGCGAGAATAGAACGTTCATCCCCACACTCATATTGCTCGCTACTATGATGGGAATCCTCTCAGAGGCAGCTTTGAGTTTGGCGCGCTGCTGGTCGCCCAAGCCCGTTGTGCCCAAAACGAGCGCAACGCTGTTTTCAGTGCAGTAATCAGTGGTTTTATCGGTCGCTGCGGGTTGCGAGAAATCGACCGCGACGTCCGCGGCAGCCGGGTAAGCACTACCCAGCTTAACGTTCATCCGCTTTGCCCCCGCCACCAGGCCAGCGTCTTTGCCAATATCGGGATGGTCTCGTCTTTCTACTGCTGCAACCACATCGAACTGGCCGGCGTCAGCAGCTAATGAGAGAATACGCTTGCCCATTCGACCAGCCGCACCGACGACTACAAGTTTAGGTCTCATTTCCAGCTCCTTGAAATTCTTAAATCGCACAACTGATAAAATATACCCCGCGCAGAATACATTCACAAGCTTAAAGGATTATTCACTTGACCATTTTGGTTAACCGCCGTAGAATTCTTGGAGTATGTGAGCCAACAGGTATCCGGCTAAGCAGCCGGAGTTGGCTATAGATTTTGCGCTTTGCAGAAAGGTAAAGTCAAACCCCACATTTTTGGGAGGAATTGCAATGCAAACTAATAAAACTTCTGGCACGTCCGACTGTCCCTTTAAGATGAATCGTCGCAGTTTCTTAGCGACCACCGGTGCTCTGGCTGCAACTACGAAGATAGGCTTGCTTGATTTTACATCATCGTTACTTGCTGCAAGCCCAACGTCCACCAAGAAGCCGCTTGTCCGCGTGGTCTTCGTTCGTCCAAACATCGACCGTTATTGGATGGGCTGGCCCGGCGCCGCCTACGACATAAAGGCCTGCCAGCGCCAATACACCGAAATACTGAACAAGGCCGCAAAGAAATATGGAGTTGACCTTATCGTTGTCAAGGAGCCGCTCCACGATGATAGTAAGGTCGACACGCTCCTTAAGAGTCTCAAAAAAATCCCCCCGGACGGACTTATTGTCGTCAGCATGTGCCTGCACCATACTAATTTTGAGTCTTGGGGCAAGACCAACAAGATTGCCAAAGAGCGAGGCAAAATCCCGACCATTGTGTTCAGCCCGATGGGAACTTCCTTTACCGGACACCTGCAGGGAACGCGCAATATCCCCGGCGTCTTCGTTGCTGCGACCCAGGACCTCGACTGGCTTGACTTTGGCGTACGGATGCTAAGAACCATTTCGGAGATGAAAAATACCCGCATCTGCATCTGCGCAGGAAACAAAACCCAGGATCGCAAGCTCGACGTCATCGGCACTACACTGCACTACATACCAAGCAAGCGTTTTGTCGATGAATTCAAAAAGGTTCAGGAGACCGATGAAGTGCGAGCGATG
Source organism: Planctomycetota bacterium (assembly GCA_030641115.1). Taxonomy (GTDB): domain Bacteria; phylum Planctomycetota; class Phycisphaerae; order Sedimentisphaerales; family Anaerobacaceae; genus DAOWID01. The sequence continues at coordinate 1,943 of DAOWID010000178.1, forward strand.
GCCGACTACTATACAAAGAAGGCACAAAAAATTGTTGAACCGAACAGGAAGGATATTCTCCACGCAGCCAAGAACTACGTTGTGTGCCGACGTCTGATGGCTGCCGAGAACTGCCAGGGCTTCTCGATGGACTGCCTGGGCCCAGTCAGCCGGCGCGAGATAAAGCCACCTTGTCTTGCTTTCTCGCGTTTGCGTGACGAGGGTGGCCTCGGCACCTGCGAAGCCGACTGGAACGCGGCAATCTCGACCCGGCTGACAAACCTTCTATTCGATAGGCCGGGCTTCATGCAGGACCCTGCACCGAATACGGTACACAACACGCTGATGGGCGCGCACTGCACTTGTGCTACCAGACTCGACGGCTTCGATAAGCCGCCCGAGCCGTTTATCCTACGGACACACTCCGAGTCCAACAGCGGTGTCGCTATGCAGGTGCTCTGGCGGATCCGCCAAAAGGTTACCGTGATGGAGTTCAACAACCCGGACACAATCATACTCGGCACGGGGCGAGTGCTTCGCAACATCGATACGCCACCGGCTGGCGGCTGCCGAACATCCGTCGACCTCGAGATGGACGATATAGCCGACGCCCGTGACACAAAGGGCTTCCACCAATTGTTCATCTACGGCAACCTGGAGCTGCCGTTCAAGGCATACTGCCAGCTTGCTGGAATCAAAGTCGTGCATATCTGATGTTCTTTGCAAAAAGGATGTGAGAGTTATAGAAAAGGAGATCTATTGTGCCTGAATTTGGATCACCTTTTTCCGGGCTTGTGAATGATAGAAAGCTCACAGAAGCCGAATTGATTCGGGCCATAAGGTTCATGGTTGCTGCCGAGTACGAAGCTGTCCAGCTTTACATGCAGCTTGCCGAGTCAACCGACGACAAGCTGGCACAGGAAGTCCTCAAGGACATAGCCGACGAAGAGCGCGTCCATGCCGGCGAGTTCCTCAGGCTCTTAAAGAAGCTCGCCCCGGACGAAGAGAAATTCTACAAAGAAGGCGCCGAAGAAGTAGATGAGCTAATAGACAAACTCAAGAAATAACTACGCTTCGTGCCTGTGGCCAGCGAACCCCCAGGCTGGCTCAATAAAGATGCACTGCGATGTCATCGGTAAAGGCCGGCAGCTTCACAGGCAGCGCCCCTCGCCTCACTGTGACAGTGCGGCTGGACAGAACGCCACTATCGGGCTTTATGATATCCATTGTGTAGGTTCCATCCGCCAGAGAGAGGCCTTTGAGTCTCAGCGTCTGACCTTTGAATTTCACTCCCTCTTTGGCAGTTGCCGACGAACAGTACGCAACGGCCTCTTTGTTTGAAGAAAGCACATACTGGTGGCTGCCAGGCCCGGATTCGACTGTGCCATTGAACCAGAGATTCGGATAATCTGTCAGACTGTTCCAGAACGCCCTGAGCACCAAGGCATCGTCCTCGAACTTGTTCCAGCCGCGCGGGTCGTAGTTGTGTGCGTGCTTTGGCAGGTTTTCAGAGGAGAAACCTATTCTTGGCTTCATATACAGGTCCATCTGTTGGCACTTGGCCATCATGAATTTCCACATATACTTTCGGCTGTGCACCCGCTGCTCCGGATGTATATAGCTGTACTTCTGGCCATTATCATCCCAGCTTTCCTGCGGGATATAGGGCTTCTTGTATTTCATCCGCCACTGTCTTGCATTGCCGACAGTATGCTTCTTGCCGTAAATCAGCAAATCAAAGTAAGGCCTCCTGAACATCCAATCTCTCTGCGTCTCACTCAACCCGCCGGTATCCATTCCGAGGATCCCCGGCTTGTCTGGCTGAAGCCTCGCATGGCAATTGCGCACCGTCAACGCCATCTCCTTTATCCAGCGTTGCACCTTCTTCCAGTCACGATGATGCTCTTTGATTTCATGCACGAGGTCGTAGTAGACATTGTCCAGGTCCGCAGTGACTTCAACGAGCTTACAAAACCAAGCTTTCTGTGCATTGGCAAGCCCGCGCTTTTTATCAGCGACAGTGTGGTATATCCTGAAGCGATTGTTCAAATCCGGCCCGAGGTGGTCGGTGAATGAATTTACGTTATTGGCCGGGTCGAAGAGGTGTCCCCCCCAGTCAATATCCGACTTATTGCGACCAGGTGTGTCGCCCGCACGCAACTGCCAACCGTTCCACATAAGCAGATGAATGATAATCCCTTTGGACTGAAGGTATTCGCACTGCCGGCGAAAACGGCGCCAATACGCCGCACTAAACTTCGTCAAGTCAAATTGTCGACTTCCAGGCCTCGTTTGTTCATACGGAAATAGCACGTTTTTCAGCGACCCACCGTTTTCCCGAGTGAGCTTCTCGACGTGCTTGAAGCTAAGCGGGGGATATGCCCGCACATGGTTTATGCCATGTTCCGCTGCCCAGTCCGCCCACAGCTTATAGTCGTAGGCATCTTCTGCGGCATAGAAGATGAAATCGGATAGGCCTCCGAAAGACAGCAGCGGTTTGCCGTTATGGGTAAAGTACACCTTTTCGGCGCCGACTTTCTCAAGCCTCAGACCCTCGCCTGCCTGCGCACCGGCCGATCCGAGCAGAGCTGTCACCATTACGCCGATTCGGACAAGAACGGTTAAATCAACCTTCATAGTAACACCAATATCAAAAAAATATTTAGCCCCTTGCGTCAAAAGGGATTTGTTTAACCCCGGCACCCATCGCCGGGGCAAATCCGTTAGCCCTCGGCACCGCCGAGGGTTATTTAGCCCCGCGTTTCACGCGGGGTTTTACTTTGATTAAAAATCTATCCATCTCAGCCAGACAGACAACGGATGATAACGAAAAGCTCAGCGATCTGGTTTTTTCGTGCCTTTTCCTGGCCATACATCTCCGCGCAATCTGTGTTCTTCTTCTCACAGTCGCCAGGGCGAGCGCATGCCACGCGCGACCATACTGTTTGCCGCCGAGTCGCCAATGAAGCGCTCTCTCTGCGGGTCCCATCTGAGTTTTCGGCCCAAGAGCATTGCGATATTGCCTAAGTGACATAAGCTGGACGAGCGATGTCCGGTCTCTGCGTTAGCAATCGGCTGCTTTCGGCTCCTAACACAATCCAGGAAGTTCTGCTTGTGGTCCCGGCTTTCGTAGAGGTGGATTTCATCTGGGCCTATCGTTTCCTCTTTGAGCGACTCCGGCTCGGTCTTCAGGCCGCCGCGGCTCACATCTACCCAGCCCTCGGTTCCTTCAAACCTCGTATTCGAGCCGCCAGTCTTGCATATCAGCTTCGTGCCGTTGGCATACGTGGCCTCAAAGTATACCTTCGTCGCGGTCGTGAACAGCCCCGTCGCCGGAAACTCCCCGTCACCGACAATCTCGACCGGCCCGGAGTCGTCCATACCCAGCCCCCACTGGGCAATGTCCAGATGATGTGCGCCCCAATTGGTCGGCTGGCCACCGGAGTAATCTAATATGAAGCGAAATTGATAGTGACATCGCTGGCTGTGGTAAGGCGCCCATGGCGCGGGCCCAAGCCACATGTCGTAGTCAAAGCCTTCGGGCACCGGATCGGGCGTCCATATAGGCTCGCATTCTCTGTTATTACCTGCGATGCCGACACGCACGGTCTGCACCTTGCCGATCCTGCCGTTGCGGACCAGCTCGCACGCCAAGCGGAAATGACTGGATGAGCGCTGCTGGGAGCCGGTCTGCACTATGCGACCGTATCGCTTGGCTTCATTAGCAAGCGCGCGTCCCCCCGCTATGGTAAGGGTTAGAGGCTTTTCACAATACACATCCTTGCCGGCTCTAATCGCCGCAATCGAAATCGGCACATGCCAGTGGTCCGGCGTGCTCACTACCACCGCATCAATATCGTTCCGCGCCAGCAGCTCGCGAAAATCGTTGTAGGACGAGCTGGCGTCCAGCTCCAATGTCTGACACGCTTTCTTACGGCGCTCGGCATCAACGTCGCACACAGCTATTACCTGGCAGCCGGCCTTGCCGTTGAAACCTTTCATGTTCCCCCCGCCCATGTTGCCGACGCCAACACTACCTATAGTGATACGGCTACTCGGCGCATTGGCGCCAAACACTGAAGAAGGAACGATGATCGGCAGCGCAAAAGCCGCGCCCGCGGCGACCGCCGAACCCTTCAAGAACTCTCTCCGGTTCATAGTTGTTACGTTCTTAGCACTTCTGTTGTTCATGAAGTCGTCCTTTCGTAATTCCTCTAATTCTCACGGGCTGCTGGGACCGGTCCCAATTATTCACCAAAGGCATACATGTGCTTAACAGTACGGACATAAAGCTTGTGTTCGACGACAGCGGGTGTTGCAAAAACTTGCTCTCCCAGCTTGTTCCTCGCCAGGACTTGCAGTGTGTCTCCCGCTGCAAAAACAGTTATTACCTCTTTGCCGGACGCGATGTAAATCTTGCCATCGGCGCAGATGGGTGACGAAAAATAGGGGCCCGCTGCTCCCAACCGTTCACGGAAAAGCAGCTTTCCACTCTCAGCATCCAAACAGGAAACAATCCCGCCGTTCTTGATCATATAGACTCGCCCATCATAGTAGAGCGGCGACGGCACCTCTGCTACGCTTTTATTTTCCTGCCATACTATTTGTGCGGTAGCAGTATCATTTTCTCCGACATGTTTAATTGCTACTAAACCGTGCTTGTGCTCCTGAAATCTCGAAGTTGAGTCGACAATTCCTTTCCATTCGGTCTGGTCAAGCGAGCCATCCTGGTTGCGGTCAACACCTTGGAAGAAACGCTTTATAAGGAAATGGGCTCCCTCAACATTATCTTCTAATTCCGGGCGACGTGCGATCGCTAAATTGTCAGGGAACTCGCTTTCACTGACCAGCCCGTCACCGTCCTTGTCATTTTGCTTAACCAGTGTTTCAAAGTCGGGCAACTTGGCGAGCAGGTCCGGTTCGCCGAAATTGGTCCGGTTACAGACAAACAGAACGTCTTTGCCAATCACAGGTGTACTCGCACCTGAAGTCGTCGCGGAAACTGACCAGATACGTGTGCCGTCCACCGCGTCATGAGCGGTGATCTCTCCGTATCTGTGCAGGATCAATTGCTTTTCCCACACTATGGGAGTGGAATAACCTGGCATGTGTCCCTCGTGAGCTTGTTTCCATACAGCCTTACCCGTCTGGCAATTAACGGCCAGGAG
>DAOWID010000302.1 GCA_030641115.1 Planctomycetota bacterium
AATTGCTCTGCCTCTTCGGCTTCGGCTGCAATCGTTATCAGCTTCACCTGGTCGCCGGACAGGTCGATTAGCTGTTCAAGGTAGCCTATGTCCGGTTTTCTGATAAATTCAGAGTCATGTGTCCCACGAGCGCCGTCTTGAGCCGATAGAAAAGGTCCCTCGAGGTGCAGCCCAAGCAGGCGACCGCGAAACTCTTCCTTCTGCAGCACCGCTGCAACAACTTGCAAACTATGCCCATAGACATCACCTGGACTCGTTATAACTGTCGGCAAGAACGCCGTCGTTCCAGCCTCAAATATCCCACGGCAGGCCCGCACAAAATCATCTTGCGTTAAATCTGCACTGGAGAAGTCTATCCCTTTGTGGCCGTTGACCTGCAGGTCAATGAGTCCCGGTATCTTCATCATGTAAATCCCCTATTATCTTTCTCGTGACCATCATACGGAATTTCAGTAAGCCGGTCAAACAAATCGCGTTCAGCGTCTCTCATATCGCTTATGACCGGAATCGCCGGAAGGGCTGTGGAACTATGAAATGAGGGGCGAGTCGGCTATAATGGGCGCCAATACCACGCGATCAGGCGTGCAAAGCATGGTACTTCCTGCTATATAGAAGCGCAATAATATGTTAGAGGGCAAGAGCTTATGGGTGTCAAGGTCAATGGTCAGCGACGGGTCAGAGATTGGATCAATCTGATCAAAGACACAAATAGCGTTTTTCATCGAAGATTGAACCAAATCTACGGTGGCAACGCCGATTTGGAAGCTGGAGCGGCCCAAATGTGTTTGCGCACCCTTGAGGCTTTCGCCAAGAGGTATGGGCCGGACCGTAATGTTATCATAGTGCGCTCAGCCGGCCGTGTTAACCTGGTTGGCACGCACATTGACCACCGCGGCGGCTCCGTCAACCCAGTTTGCATAAAGCAAATGTGGTTGGTGGTCGAGCAGCGAGAAGACGACCGAGTGCTGGCCAAAAACGTCGAATCAGATCAGTTTCCTGATGAGCAGTTTCAGATTAGCGACTGTCTGCCAGCACGCGAAAAAATCCGGGACTGGGATGCCTGGTGCCACGATGAGTTTGAAAAACGAAAGTATGATCCATCAATCACTTGGTCAAACTATGTTCGTGCCGCGGTGCTTTACTTTCAGCATCTCTACACAAAAGACGGTGGCGCGTTTGCACCGACGATTAAGGGCATGAATATGATGTTCTATGGTGACATCCCAAGAGCGGCTGGGCTTGGTTCGTCATCGGCGTTGGTTATGGTCGTAGTGGAAGCGGTAAGATGGATAAATGCCCTTCAGATTGAGTCTGCTGACTTTATCGAGCACTGCGGTTTTGCTGAATGGTATGTGGGCACACGTGGCGGATGCAGCGATCACGCCGCAATTACGTTCGGCCAGTCTAATGCGATCCTCCATATCACCAACTTTCCAGTGACAGTCGAGAGCGTTCCGTTCCCAACCGGCTACAGCCTCGTGCTGGCTAACAGCCTCATCGAGGCAAAAAAACAAACGGGCGCCCGCAACACTTTCAACAGTCGTGTCGCCGGCTACGAGTTTGGTTTGATGTTGATCCGCAAAAACTTCCCACGGTATGCCGAGAAACTTGAGCACCTTCGTGATGTCGACCCGAAGAGACTTGACGTAGATGAGGTCCAGATTTACGAGATAGTGAAGTCACTGCCGGCCTTTGCAAGCCGCGCCGACATCTTGAAACTGCTTCCCGGACACGAGCCGGAAATCCGCCGTGTGTTCAGAAGTCACGATGAACCGGAGCAGGGCTATCATATTAGGCAGGTGTGTCTCTACGGGATAGCTGAGTGTATCCGTGCTGACATGGTTCCCCAGTGTCTGCGAGCGGGCGATATGAAGACCTTCGGTGAGTTGGTCAGCATCTCCCATGACGGGGACCGCGTGACGAAGCTTGTTGGTGGAGAACGCGTGCCAACCGATAACAGCTATCCCAGCACGCGAATTGACGCGCTGATAAGCGATTTGAAATCAGGTGACCCTGCGCGTATGGATCAGGCCCGGCTGTGGCGGCAGAGTGGCGGATACAATGTCAGTCTGCCCGAACTGGATATGCTCGTTGATATCGCTTTGGCGACCCCAAGGGTAATCGGTGCGGGCTTGGTCGGTGCCGGTATGGGCGGCTGCATCGTGGCCATTGTCGAAGACAAGCACGCTCGCCAGGTTATCGAAAACATGACTGAGCAATACTATCACCCACGCAATCTGCCGGTAAAGGCGGAGATTGTCACTCCTGTAGGTGGCTTGTGCACAATGGACGTGTGAGCCAATTGCCGGCAAAACTCATGTACATGGAAGCGATGCCTTAGAAGCCGATTTATTGCCACATTCCCACCCGTTTTAGAACGTCTAACATAATGAGACAGTGTCATTCCTTCGCTGCGCTCAAGGACAGGTCTGAGCGGAACGAAGTGAAGCAAAGAATCTGGCTAAAGTAGGGAGTATATTATCCGTGACCCAGATCCTTCGCTTCGCTCAGGATGACAATACAAACATATATTTATTTTGTTACAGGCTCTTATTTGAAAGCAGCGAGCCTGCATCCTCATCCATGAATATCTTGCAACTGCCATGCTGCTGGAGGATCGACGCCGGACACATGTTGGTGACGGGTCCTTCCAGGGCGTTCTTGACTGCCTCGGCTTTGCGTTTTTCCGGCACCGAGACGATTAGGCACGCGCTTTTCATAATCTGCCTTATGCTCATTGATATCGCCCGGCCAGGTACCTGCTCTAACGTCTCGAACCACCCTTCGCCCAACTGCTGTTTTCTGCATCTGTCATCCAGCTCAACGATAATAAACGCATCTTCAGTCTCGAAGTCCGCAGGTGGGTCATTAAACGCCAAGTGCCCGTTGTCGCCGATGCCTATCAGTGCAACGTCTATCGGATGCTTTGCGATGATATCTCCTAATCTTTGACACTCCTGCTGCGCGTTGTCGGCGTCGCTGTTGACGAAATGTGCTGCCCTGAGGCTTCCTACCTTGTCCACAAATCGCTCTTTCAAATATTTTCTGAAACTCGCAGGATGGTCTACACCCAGCCCTATGTACTCATCCAGGTGAAACATCGTCACTTTCGACCACTCGATTCCACCTGCCTGCACCAGATTCTCAAGCATCTCGATTTGGCTCGTGCCCGTCGCCAGGATAATATTTGCTTCCATCTTGTTCTTTATCGCATCCTTGATAGCTATTGCTGCCTGTCCTGCTGCCGCTGCCCCCATTTCTTCTTTAGTTTTGTAAATACACTTTTGCATAATAGCACCTTTCTTTTTTTGGAGTCATGCTTGCGGTAATCATAAGAAATTGGATGGACGCTGTCAACTTGCCGTGTGGTTGTGATGTGTGACTGATGCGAGAATTTTCTTGCCTTGTAGGCTGCAAAGGTTCTATAACATTTGACAGTTTCACAGCCGAAAATAAATTGATCTGCATTTGCTTACGTCACGGCAGGCAGGTGATCTCTGTTGTTCGACCTTATTAAATGGAATTTTAAGGCTTCTGCAATTTTGCAGAACTCATGGAATTTTATTAAGGGAGGTAAAAAGATGTCTGTTTTGCAAAGAATGTTTCTGGTTTTGTTTTTGGTGTGTTTGCTCAGCGGATGTTATGAAGATACTGTCGAGCTTACATTAAATTATGACGGCAGCGGAACCATAAGACAGAAACTCGTCCTCTCCGAAAGATTCATGGTGGCAATTTCAGAAGATAAAGGGTTCCAAGATGCCCCCATTCCTGATAAGGAGGAATTGGTCAAAAAAATTGGCCCGGCAATTAAGATAAGCTCAATCAAACAGACCGATCTGCCTGATGGAAGAAGGGTAATTGAACTCGAAGGAACGTTCAGCAAGCCGGAGCAGTTCTTTCTCTCAGAGTATTGTCGAGGGAGTATCAAATTAAGGATCGCACCGGCTGGCGACAGCAAGGCTGCAATTTATTGGAGTAAGAAAGAATCCGACAGCACTGGACCAAGTCTTACACAACTCTATGGTCTGGCAAAAGGATTGCATATCAAGAGAACAGTTCATCTGCCAGGAAAAATCGAGAAAACTAATGGATTATCCAATAAGGCTAAGAATGCTGTTAGCTGGATTATGGACCTGCGCAATAAAGAGGGACTTGCTCAGACAAAGGCATTTATAGAAGGCCCGGATGAAGGCAAAGGGTTTGTTGTTTTCGATGCTTCAAGGCTGAAGTTTTCTCTGCCACTGAAGGTTGCAGCTTTGCCAGAGAAAGCGGTCGAAGAAAAGAAAATCCAAACGGAATCGACTGGGTTGGCCGTGGAGGTTGCCTGGATTTCGGTGCAGAGAGCTAAAAAGATTGATGGTACTGACATAGTGAAAAACTCGTACACAGAGATAGGAATTGAGCTCAGCTGGAATGAAGGCTTTCATCCCGTTAGATGCGAGAAACCTGTATTGCTGAGCTTATTCGATGATCGCGACAGTGACCTCGTTACAGGGGAGGACCCGCCATTTGTGCAACTCAGAATCGCTGAGCATCTGAAAAGAAAGGAATTGAAATTAAGGGCAAAAGCACCATCTAAAAATGCCAGGAAATTGAAAAATCTGGAAGGTTATGTCGAGGTAGTTACAGATGTCACTAAGGAATTAGTTGTCTTAGAAAATGTTCAAGGGCTGGCCGGGAAGGAGTCCATGGGAAATCCTGTCCTCGATAAATTGAATTTCAGGATAAAATCCATTAAGGGTGCCAGGCTTAAGGTTGAGATCGATGGGGGCTCCGAAAAAATAACATCATTGGCTATGATCAAAGAGGACGGGAGTAAGGTTAAAAAAAGTGGAGGCATGGGTTGGGGTAATAGCTATTCGTACGACTTTGACGAAGATATATCCGCATTGACTAAATGCGAGCTGGAGGTTGTCGTAGCGGAAAGTACGGCAAAAGTCCCATTTTCCCTTAAGGAAATATCATTGCCATGAAATCTGGAGTTGTACTTTTGTGACTGGCTGGATCGCAATGACACTAATGCGCTATCCAGGCCAAATGGAGGTTGATTATGACGAATATATGTAGGTTTGTTGTGTTGGTGGTCATCCTGACCTGCTGCCATCCCACTTTGGCACTGGCTGAGCAAGCTGCGTTAAACCCGTCTGAGGTTTTGTCTGCCCTTGACCAGAACCATCCCCGGTTGATGTTAAAGGGCGAAGGCTTACAAAGGCTTAAAGTGCGGCACGCAGAAGACAAAGTCCTGCAGAAGTGCGTGAGCGACGTGCTCAAGCAGGCGGATAGCTACTTGGATAGGCCGATGCTAACTTACAAGAAGATCGGACCCAGACTCCTTCATGTCAGCAGGGCATGTCTTCACCGGATCTACGCACTCGGCCTTGCCTATAGATGGACCGGCGAGAAGAAGTACGCCAAAAAGGCGGCGGACAACCTGCTGGCCGTATGTGCGTTCAAGGATTGGAATCCATCGCACTTTCTCGATACAGCCGAAATGTCACACGCCGTTGGCCTGGGCTACGATTGGCTGTATTCCTATCTTGATGCAGAGACGCGGGACAAGATTATGGCTGGCCTAATCAAGAACGGCCTGGAGCCGGGACTCAGAGCGTACAAGAAAACGTGGTGGGCTCAAAGCGAGCACAACTGGAACCAGGTTTGTAATGGCGGCCTCATAGTAGGCGCTCTGGCTATAGCTGAGTCCGATCGACAATACGCTGAGCAGATTATCCCTGCCGCAGTTAAGTCGCTGCCGCGAGCGCTGAAGACCTACCGTCCCGACGGCGCGTGGGGCGAAGGGCCGGGTTATTGGAGCTATGCCACGCATTACACGGCATACGGCCTGACGGCGCTTCAGACTGCTCTGGGCAAAGACTTTGGGCTCTCACAAATCAAGGGCCTGGCAGAATCAGGAAATTTCCCAATATACACAACCGGCCCAACCGGCCTGTTTCTAAATCTCGCTGATGTCGGAGAAAGAAGCTCCAGAAGGCCCATGCCTTGCATGTTCTGGCTTGCTCGGACCTACGATAATTCCCTGTACGCTGACGCCGAGCACGCCATGATTGCCAAGTACAGCGCCAGCCCACAACATGTGGTTTGGTATGTGCCCCCTCCGAGCAAAGAAATGTGGAAGGCGCTCGATTGGTGTTTCCGGGGTCCGGTGGAAGTGGCGGTTTTCCGCAGCGCCTGGGACGACCCAGACGCGCTGTTTGTTGGCGTCAAAGCCGGCTATAATCAGGTCAATCACGGCCATCTTGACCTGGGCAACTTCGAGCTTGACGCCTTGGGCGTTCGATGGGCGCGCGACCTCGGCTCAGACAACTACAACCTGCCCGGCTACTGGGACGGCAAAAGAGGCGGCAAACGCTGGTCCTATTATCGTTTGAACTCTAAGAGCCATAGTGTCCCGTTGCTTGGCGGCGAGGGCCAGGACCCGATGGGCAAATCGAGCATCGTGAAGTACGAGTCGAGAAAATCTTCGCCACTGGCCATCATTGATCTGACCAGTGCTTATAAGAAATTCTCAAGCAAGACAACGCGAGGTGTCCAGCTCGTTCAGGGTCGCAAGGCCGTATTGATACAGGACGAGTTCGAGATTAAAAAACCATGCGAACTGGTCTGGGCAATGACCACTGATGCGAAGATCGATATCCGCAAGGAGCGCCACGCATCCCTCACGCTCAAGGGCAAGGAGTTGAGAGCACGAATCTTATCACCCATCAATGCCAAGTTCTCTATTGAGTCGGCTGAGCAAAAGCCACCCCAAAAAACTAATAAGGGTGTCAACCGACTTGTTGTACGATTGCACGAGGCAAAGGGCAATGTCCGCCTCGCGATACTTCTGTCGCCGGTCTGGAAAAAAGGCCATGTCAGCTCCGTCCAGATAGCACCGCTGGCAGAATGGTAACCATACTGGCTGCACTTGCCCTGCTTTACTCCCGTATAGAAGAGGAGCTGGTCAATCTTGCCAGTGGTTATACCTTGCCGGAGGGGCTGATTTTTATAATCCGTTGTTACAATTGAGCTTACGTTCATTTTAAGCTTTTTGGAAATTGGGTTTGTTTGGGTTCGTTTGGGTTCGTTTTTTCCCAGTCCACCAAGTGTCCTTTTTTTCATAATTCATTGTTAATACTTTATTTACGGTCATTTGACTTTTTCGGAATTTGGGTTCGTTTTGCAAAAAAAGGTGCGATTTGTAGAGGATCCTCGACAATAATAGAACAAGTTGGGTGGCATGCCGCCTCGATTTACGATTTACCATTGTATATTGACGATTTTCCATGCGCTACTGACTACTCACTACTGTCAATTTAGTTATATATGTATTATACAATGGCAGGTGTTAAGTGTCAAGGGAAAAACTGTGCATCCACACAAACTCTAAATCCTAAGCTCTAAATGCTAAACAAATTCCAATTATCAAAACCTCAATGAGCAAAACGGGGGAGACAGGGAGGGAAGGTAAAAGCTAAAGTGCAAAAGGCAAAATGAGAGTGCAAAATGGGAAATAGAAATGGGGTCGGAGGGTGGAAGCCGGTTTGGGGGTCATTGGTAATGATTAAGACCAAATCGCTGTTAGATTTTCATCAATATAGGTGGCCCCTGAGGCGAGTATGTCCCCTTGTTTGCTGGCTTGTCGGGTTTCCTTGCGCTCGAGGGTAAGACTGGGGGTTTGTTTAGTACTACTGTAGTTGGCGGTTGTGTGCCTTTTTGTCTTCAGATGAGTGTGGTAGGGCATCATCACAAATGGCTTAACGGAGATGAATGATGGTCGCGCGAATCACTAATCACAACAACTACCTGAATCTTGCCCTCCCTTCTGGCCAGCCTTGTTCTTGGCCTTGACCTTCTGAAGTATAAATGCTGCGAGATTCCGCATTTTCTCCGACTGATGCGGTGATTTTGTTGCTATAACGAGGATTCTCTCCGCTGTATCCGGAGGCAATTTTTGGGCAAAGCTAACAAGTGTGCTAAAGACAGCCTGGACTTTTTCGGAATCAGCCATTGCGCACAAAACAGACGCGGGATCCATACCTTCTGCGGCTAGAATCTTGGAGTCGGCCTTTGCAATCTCGACCAAGGTATAGACTGCATGCAGTCTATGGACGGCCAATGGTCCGGCAAGTGCCATTGTTGTGGCTAATACGTATCCGTCGCGTTCCCCAAGTTCAGCTAAAACTCTTGCTGCGCGGAGGCCGTCGTAAAGCTGGACATTCCTTCTGTTTTCACGGTTTTTGATTTCATCAGGGTCTGTCACATTCGGGTCAGGCCGAATTGGTGCTCCATTGTTTGGAGCAAACTCTTGAAGGTCTTGCCGCATCCGGTCAACGCCGCTCTTATCGCCCAGGGTCCCAAGCAAATGAGCGGCATGCCAGCGAACTTGGATTCTCGGGTCGTCTGGTGCTTGTATTAGGTGTGGAATAGCTTCCTTTCCTGTTCGCTGCGTGAGTAGCCTTAATGCCGTATAGCGAACAACGTAGCTCTCACTTTTCGTCGCTTCGATTATCTGAGCAGGTGTGTCGGTAGGATAACCCCTCTCTTGAAGCCCCACCGCCCAGTCGCAAATAACTTTGCCCTGAGCGCTTGAAACGGCAGATACCGAAAAAAGGAGAACTAATCCACAGGTACTCAAAAAGGACCTATCTTTATTGACTGCTCTAATAGTCATGGCGAAATTCCTTTCACAAACATCATATATTATAGATGATCACCCTGTATTACGCAACTATTTCAAGGACAGTAATCACAGCTTTCCCAACCCTGACTGGTCGCATGATCGCATATTGAATCAGCAATCGCTGTAAAGCATGGTCTCGCAGCCTGGATAGGCCGCTCGTCACCTTCGGCCACCATTGCTTGGAACGCATGGTCATAGGCGTCTACGGCATCAGAAACGATAGCAAGGATACGCGCAGCACGTGCGGCTTGACAGGTCGTGGTATCTGGGTCGCTACAATCAATTGGCATATCGTTCATAGAACGTTTGCTTAGGAAGATGACGCGGTGTATAGCAAGTTGCTCTTCGAGAATCTTGTAGTGTTCATCCTCATGCATTGTAACGCACTCTGTATTAGAGAACGTGTCGTCCATCCACTGGACACAGCCTGAATCGGTGGTGAAGGCCTCAACAACAGCGCAATAGTTCTCCTCAGTTAGTTCAGGCTCGTTGCCATTCTTAATGTTGATGTAGTTCGACGTACAAGGGCCACAGGGGACATCAGCTCCCATGGTAACCTGAAAGGACCATTTGCAACTATTATAGGCAGCCTCGATGACGAAGTCATGGTTTCTCGGATTTTCGATACACCCACACTCAATTATCTTAGGACACGGTGTTGGGGCGACTTTTGATGCAGTGAAGATAGCTGATTTTGTGCCTGTGGAGCATCCCTGTGGCAAAGAGACGGTCGAGGTACCACTGCGAACTATGTAGGGGTCGTCACGCTCACTACTACTATCTGGGCAGACATTTTGCATCGGATCCGGCACGTCATCCGCAAGAAGCACTATAGAAACCGGCCCAGTGCAAGGTGGTGCTGTCCAAGTAAAGTCCTCATCATATGAGTAAGGGGGTGTTCCGGCCCCTGCTGTGGCGGTGGGGCGCAGATTGCGTTCGCGCCGCCGCCGCAGCGATGGGAGAAGGTTAAAGAGAAAAGCGAGCAGGAGGGGCAAAGCGAGCACGAGGGCAAGTGCCCAGTTTGTGATGTCTGCTCCTTCCCCTTCAGGTGCGACGTATTTCTTCCACGCGGCGAACAAGGCCGTCGCGGTGGCGAGGTAGGCGGTGACGGCGCCGAGATAGAGGCCCGCGCTTTTCAGCCAGGCAAAGAACCATGCCGATTGCGGGGTCGCTGAAGCGTCCTCTTGAAGGCTATGGGAATCCGGGCCATGGTCTGGTAAATCCGGGGACGCCATGCTTATTTCTCCCTTTCCCTGACACTTTTTTTGTATCTCCCTTCGACTCAGCTCAGGGCTTCGGCTAACTCAGGACGGCATCCGTGAAGTTAGGATATCAAGATGTGGGTGTGTTTGTCAAGAGGAATAATGGGAGGGGTTGGAATTGGGAATTGAGAATGAAGAATGAGGAGGGATGCGAGGAAGACGGTTGAATGGCCCAGTTAGAAAGTAAACAGACGCCTTCGGCTTTTACTTCTGACGGGCTAAAGTTGGGCGGCGGGGGCCAGGTGTTTGCTGACTGCTTTGCGGTGGCCGGTGACGGTGATTGTGCCATCGGGCAGGACCTCGACGATGGCGTAAGAATTGTCTTGCGGGCCGGGGCCTTCCACCGTTGCCTTTAACGTGTAGTAGTGAATTGACTCTATCAGGCTGTAGCTACCTTCGTGATAGTGGCCCTGGAACACGGCCAGGACCTTGCCCGATTCCTGGAGGACCTGTCGGACATCCGCGGCGTTTCTGACGTAGTATGAGCCGGTGCCGTCGAGCAGTTGATGAATAAAGACGATAACCGGCCCGCGAGCGGCGGCGAGATCATGTTTTAGCCAATCCAATTCGTCTGGGGCGATATTGGCATCGGTCCAATCGAAATTGCCGTGATTGTAGTTGCTGCCATCGGTAGTGTAGTTGGCGTCAAGGACCACAGAGTGCAGCCCGCTCAAATCAAATGAGTAATAGCTACAGCCCGGATCTATATTCGTGTTCTCGACATTGGCCAAGAACTGTGATTTCGAAATGCTGTCTTCGTCATGGTTGCCCAGGACGTGGTAGGTCGGCCCGTTGAATCGCTGGAATACTCTCTCAACAGCTAACAGGTATGCAGTCGTCTTCTGTTCGACCGGGGGATTGTTCTGGTCTTTGAAATCACCAAGCTCGATGAGAAAATCGACCTTCTTGGCGTTCATCAGTTCCACGCACTCGGCTAACTTGTCAAGAGAATGGCGGTAGAAGCGCGTGCCGACAGTATCGGCGTTGGCGTAGTGGGTGTCGGTGACTATGCCGAACTTCGCAGTCGCTCGCCTTGCGCGGCAGATGAGCTGCGGAGCACAGGAAAGTGGCGCCAGAGCCAGCCCGCCAAGCGTGCCGACCGAAGCCCTCAAAAATACCCGCCGGGTAATGATCCAATCGCGGTTATGTGGCTTGGTTGAGCTGGGTTCGTTGTTGCCGTAATTTGTAGCCATCGGCCAATCCTCTGTGAAGATAGACTTTGTTATGTCCATAGCAAAGCCTGCTGTCACCAGCTTGCTCAGGCGGGCGGCTTTTTGAGCTCTTCAATTTTCGGCAGGTCTTTGAGTGTGTTTAGGCCGAAGACTTCCAGGAACTTCTTTGTGGTTCCGTAGAGCATCGGCCTGCCCAAGACCTCAGCTCGGCCCACAATCTTAACCAGCCCTTTGTAGCAAAGCGCTCGAATTACGTCGCCGGCAGCGACACCCCTGATAGCCTCGATGTCCGCTCGCATCACCGGCTGTTTATACGCAATTATGGCAAGTGTCTCCAAGGCTGCGGCGCTTAGTTTCGTATCGCTGCGGACGCGAAGCAACTTTTTCAGCCAATAATTGTAGGGACCCAAGGTCAGCATTTGGTAGCCGCCGGCGATCTGCTCTATCCTGAAGGCGTTGTTGTTGGCCTCGTATTTGTCATTCAGATTCTCGATATGCTGGCGGATTTGCCTTGCACGTGTCTCAACAATATCAGCCAGACGAGCCTCTGATAGCGGCTCATCGCTGGCAAATAGAACCGCTTCTATCACAGATTCGACTGTCGGCCCATCCCCAAGCTCCGCTTGAGGCTGCCACCCATCGCCTTGCGACTTGCTGTGTGCAGTTTGCGATTCACCCTTTGCAGTTTGGTTTTCGTCTGTCATAGGTTCTTCCATTTGAATGGGTCTGCATCCTTTCTACTTATTTTGATTGTGACTTGTTTTACTTGGTCCCGCAACTGCTTGGCGAACTTTTTTAATATGAAGCGTTCCGAGACGGTATGGCTCAAACAGATACAGGTTAAACCTGCTTCTTGTGCTGCCAACGCGTGATGATGTTTCAACTCGCCGGTGACGTACAGATCAGTCTTTGCAGCGATGACTGAATTGATAATTTTGCCGCACGAGCCCGCACAGACCGCCGCCGTTCGCACCAATCGTTTTTCGGTCCCGACTATGCCCACAGCTCTTGCACCGGTAGACTTCTTAATTCGCTCGACAATCTGTTCTATCCATAGCGGGTGGATTAATTTGCCGATTCTGCCCAGCCCGAATTTGTTTTGGTCTGCGGTGGGCGGATAGAGTTTGAAAACGTCGAAGGCCGGCGCTTCATAAGGATGCGCCTTTTTCATCGCAGCTATTACACTGTCGAGTCTCTCCGCCGGAACGATCGTCTCAAACCTCATCTCCGGCACTTTTTCCATTTTGCCCCTTTTCCCTATAGCCGGCTTTGCACCTTCCAAAGGAAAGAAAGTGCCTGTTCCTTCGGCCTGGAAGCCGCAGTTGCTATAGTTGCCTATTGTCCCTGCACCCGCCGCAAAAACCGCATTTGAGACTTTGACCACCGACTCAACAGGGACAAACACGACGAGCTTGTAGTTATCTTTGGCAGGATAATCAACGTAGTCACCAATTGGCTTTCCATCGCCAATACCGATGATCTCAGCGAGGCCATCATTCACTCCGCCTATGGCAGAATCCAAGGCTGTGTGTATGGAAAACACGGCGATTCCAGAGCGAATAAGTTCGTAGACAATACCCCGCGTGGAACGCGGGGCTAAATATTTAGCCTGCGGTTTCACCGCAGGTTCTGCCGTGATTTTTTTTAGGCCATCCCAAATCACCGGGTGATAGCTTACAATCAGATCTGTTTTCAGTCGCTTTGCCTCAGCCACAACATCGCTGGTTACATCGATGGTCAGCAGAATATTTTTCACATCCTGCTGCGCACCGCCAATTAGCAGTCCTACGTTGTCCCAATCCTGTGCGAGTTCAAGCGGGACGATTCTCTGAATCGCTGCTGCAATATCTTCTATCTTCATCTAATTTACTAATCCTTATCCTCATGTATCCGAGCAAGCTGGTTACATCAAAAGGCCTGAAAACTCAGTCCTTCAGTCTTCGGGGACATCTTCGACGACAAAAGGTTTGTGCCCGGTCGGGATTTAGCAAATCTGCTTAAGTCCAATTCTTCTTCTGTGACTTGATACCGTGTCTGATAGCGCGAAGGCATATCCACTAACATCTCCTTGGCCCTGTAAGCATACGAACTATCCGGCCGGCTGAGGACCATTATCCGTGCCGGCGACGTTCGCGAGCCTTCTTTCTCTCATCTTCCATTTTGCTAAAGCCGCATTCCGGGCACCTGTCGTCAAAATCACCACGTTTCCCATAGAAAAACATGTGCCCACACTTTGGGCGCTTTACGGCTCGGTAGACGCTATTCTGACCGCACTTCTGACAAGTAAGGGCCGGCGTCTGGATTGACATAGGATTCGCCCGCATCTTTTCGTCTATCTGCGTGTAGTAGTCTTTTTTGTCTATCTGATATGCGCTTTTGCAGTTGGGATTCTGGCACATGACCCACATCAGGTCCTCGCCTTTAATGCTCTTGATGCCACCGGTGCTTCTGGACCCTGTCCCTTCAAGCAACTTGCTCAATGAGAACACTACGTCGTCCGATATCCTCCACAGGTTACTAAACTCTATTGCCAAACTAAAAACCATTTCCTGGGGCATCTGATAGAATTGTTCCTGCGGATCAACAGTAAACATCTTTTGCCCCTCGATAACTATTTGGGGAAGAAGCGATATTTGCTGAGCCACCTTCGCCGAGTCTCCGGTTCCCGGGACATTGTAAGTCACGATGTATGCGGCATCGGCAGCACTGGCTGCCAGTTGTGCACATTCAGCGTAAATCTCTAATTCTTGCCTTTTTGCCAAAGCAGTACTAACCGCGCTAAACGCCTTGTTATGCTCTGCAATCGCGCCAAGCTTTCTTGATTGCTGAAGTTTGCCGTCTCGATGGTATGTATTATAACGCACGTCGGTGTTGTGGACACCGGCCTCAAGAATCTGGTCTTTCAAGTGTTCTACATCGGCGACGAGATCCTTTAGAGGAAAGTTTTGCGGAAGCTCGCCACGTTGAATCTGATCGATCAGCCTTTTGAATTCTTCGCGGATAATTTTTTGTAGCATGAATCCACCTTGAACAGGCTTTCTGTCGGGCGCTAGGCTGGATGTCCTCGTGATAACCAGAGGAGTTCCTTCTATGCCGTCCACGTATTGCTTTATCACCTGTTTATAGGCAGCAGGGTCCATACGGACAACAGTCGTTTGATCTGCTGCGTCCAGCATGTCCTTAACAGACTGAGCGTAGCCGGCCGTATCATCGAGGGCGTAGTAAAGCTTTTCTCCGGCCTCTCTGAGACCATTGATCATAAAAAAGAGCGATGATGCTTCAGAGACATACTGTGCGTTATCTAAGGAACTCTTAACTTGCCCTGACAGTGTCTTAGCATCGCCGATCTTGGAAACCGCAGATAGTGTGCCCTGTATCACCCGCAACACCGGCCGTAAGACGTCTGCTAACAGTTTTGCTCTCCGGTATTCTTTAACCGAAGTGAAACACTGGACTGTTACATCCACCTCTAAGTGAACCTTCTTGATGATAGCGCGTTTTAGATCCTCGAGTGCATCCACCAGTTGCTGTTTAGTTGAACGTTCTTGCTGTTTGGAGCCACCGTTCGTTTTCTCTTCTTGCCTGACAAACCTGAGTCCACTCGCGGCTTGCTCAAGTATGATAGTATGACCCTCTATTCTTGCTGCGAATTTCCTACCTCTTTCGTAGATGTGGATGACTCCATCTTCAATGCCCCAGCTCATGAGATGGAGCCCAATGAAAGAAAATGAACCATCTTTGTTAAATCTTAGCTGAAACGATTCGTAATCATTCGCCAGACTTCCTGAGAGCTCGGAAAGAAGATAATCACTCCAGAGCGTGATCTTTCGGACTCCAACAATTTGGTCCTTAACCGCTTTTGCTCCTTCTTGTTTCATGTACGTCCCTTCAAGACACCGTAGAGTTTCATCCCGTATTTGCCATCTTTCAACTTCACCGTCATCTGGATAAAAGGTTATGTAGGTCCCGAGAAGATCCCATGTTCCGGAGCTGGTGCTTACTATTGTCCCGTCCTTTCTAAAAATCACTTCAGCTACTACTTCTTCATCTGGTTCTTCTACTGCAATATATTTTCCGGGGATTCTATCTTTTAAGCTTTTTTCGCTCGTCTTTTTAATTTCCCCTTTTCTAACCCAAACCTTTCCATCTGCCAGAATAGTATTGGGGCTTATTTTACCTCTCACTACAACTCCCAGAGGTCCAACAAATACTATTTCTTCACCCTCAGCTTTCCATTTGGCAGCTAATTCAGTGTACTGAGGTAATTCAGTGAACTGACTAGCAAATAATGCTTTTTCTCTCCAATAAGCCGTCCCATCAGCTTTAAGCTCGATGTATTCCTCAAAATCATCTTGATTATGATACCTCCCTGCAACCGGCTCTGAGAGAGGTGCTTCTGATACTACCGTTCCCAGAGGTACAACAAATACTATTTCTTCACCCTCAGCTTTCCATTTGACAGCTACTTGAGTGTTGTATTGACTACCAAAATCTGATTTTTCTCTCCAATAAGCCGTCCCATCAGCTTTAAGCTCGATGTATTCGTCAAAGTCATCTTGATTATGATACCTCCCTGCAACCCGCTCTGGGAGAGGTGCTTCCGATACTACCGTTGTTGTTGATGTTGCTTCACCTCCTTGAGTAACCGGCTCCGAAGAAATTGATGAAGGAGTGTCTTCGCCTGCGCCTCCGGCTTGTAGCTGTTTTGTCGTGAACAAGCTCACGATGATGACCACTATGAAAGTGACCATTAGCACTACCAATGTTGTCGAAATAAGTTTGCGTTTCTGCATGGGAACACCCCTTTAAATTGGTTTTTTGTAAAATCGCTTCAGTTTATCAGGGACGGTCACCAATTTTTATGCACTGTCACCAGCCGTTAATCGGTGGCTGTCCCTATTGCCTTCACCGAAACTCTTTGGGACCCCTTTCTCATATCTTCTTTCGCTCTGTCCTTCTCCCGAAAAGCCCCTTTGCATCGTTGAGACGGAGTCCTTCAACTGCGCCCTCAACGTTTTCTTTTTGATAATACCGAAAAGGCTTACTTGTGCCAGGAGCACAAACGGCGTAATTATGATGATAACAATAATCAGCTCGGTCACCGTAAAACCACATCTTGTATTGTGTATTGTGTACTGCGCGTCGATTTTAGTATGTATTACGTCCGACGCATTACACGTTACGCAATCA
>DAOWID010000065.1 GCA_030641115.1 Planctomycetota bacterium
CGCCACAAAATCGTCCGCACTCAAACTTGCTCCGCCGACCAGCAGTCCATCTATATCCGGCTGGCTCATCAGGTCCGCCGAATTGCCGGGCTTTACCGAGCCACCATAGAGGATACGAATTTCGTCAGCCAGTTGACTATCGTAAAGCTCAGCAAGCAATTTTCGCACAAAACTGTGCACATCCTGGGCCTGCTGCAGCGTCGCCGTCCTGCCTGTCCCGATTGCCCAAACGGGTTCGTACGCTACGGTCACTGCGGAGAGCTTCTCCGCACTTAGGCCGGCCAGGCCAACTTTGAGCTGCCGACTTACGACCTCTTCTGTCTGCGAGGCCTCCCGCTCAGCCAACAGCTCGCCTACACATAATATCGGCAAAAGTCCGCCGCCAATGGCAGCTACGACTTTTTTATTCACTAATCCGTCAGTCTCACCTATCACGTGTCGCCGTTCCGAATGCCCGCACAAGGTGTACGTACAGCCAATATCCTTTAGCATTGACGCGCTTATCTCTCCGGTAAAAGCACCTTTGGGCTCAAAGTAAATATCCTGGGCACCAACCGCAACGCTCGATGCGCTGAGGGCCTTGGCCACCGACTGCAGATAGACAAAAGGCGGACACACCGCCACGGTAACGCTGTGGCCCGCTACCTCCGACGACCCAGAGGCAACACGCTTAGCCAAATCAACACTGCTGTGGCTGTCCGTGTTCATTTTCCAGTTGCCGGCGACAAATGGCTTTCTCATATTAGTCTCCTAACCCGGACGAGCCGAATTTCCTCGAATAACATATGCCCAACTTCGATTTTGCCCGCCGCGGCGGGTTGACACTTCGTGACCATTTTGCGCATGATTTCAATAGTGAGAGATCAAAGCAACTCCGTTGCCCTTGGGAAACTGCCAAGTATTGAAAGCTGCAAACAATGCTTACGAGCCTCTTCCAATCCCCTTTGGACCTGCTCGTTGGTCCTGTGTCCCACGAAGTCCATGAAGAAATAGTATTCCCACTGCCTTTTCTTGCTGGGTCTGGACTCTATATTTGTCAGATTGATATTGTGCCGCTTGAAAACCTCAAGCACGTCAGCCAGGGCGCCGGCCTTGTGTGCGGTGCTAAACAATATAGCGGTCTTATCCTCACCGGTCGGCTTAGCATCTTCGCGGCTAATCACCAGAAATCTGGTTACATTGTTGGCAATATCCTCGATATTTTCGCAGACAATCTTCAGTCCATACAACTCCGCGGCGACCCTCGAGCCAATTGCCGCAGCACCGGGCTCCTCGGCAGCCATTTGCGCCGCCCTGGCGGTGGATGCAACAGGAACAGTCTGCGCCTGCTTCATTGTGGCACTTAACCAGTTTCGGCACTGGGCAAAAACCTCAGGCTTTGAGTAAGTCTTCTCGATTTCCTCCAGCGGACAATTTGCCAAAAGACTATGGTGAATCTCCATCAGAACCTCGGAGCAGATTTTCGCGTTGGAATCTATCAAAGCATCGAGTGTTTCTATCACGCCGCCGCCTGTGCTATTCTCTATCGGCACTATGCCCAGATCGCAATGGTCCTTATGTATCTCGTCAAAAATACTCCTGATGTCGGCCAGCGGCTCATACTCAACACTCTGGCCGAACTTGAGCATAGCCGCAGTGTGGCTGAAACTGCCGCCCGGCCCAAGATACCCGATTCGAAGCGGCTTTTCCAGCACAAGCGAGCCGCTCATCAACTCGCGCCAAATAGCCACAAGGCACCTATCCGCCAGCGGGCCCTTGTTGGCCTGGGCAATCCTGGCAAAGACCTGCTTCTCACGATCCGGAGCGTAGACAGGTTTGTCGGTCTTGTTCTTCAGCTTTCCTATCTCCACCACAACGCGCGCACGCTCGTTGAGCAACTGAACAAGCTGATAGTCAAGTTCGTCAATCCGCTTTCTTAGGTCTTCAAGAGACATAGATCAAAGTCAAAAATCAGAACGCAAAACTCAAAATGACATATAAGGTCGACCATTTTTTATAAAAGCCATTATGTTTAACAGAATTTTGCTCTTGCGTCAATAAATTTGGCTGATTACATATCATACTTTCGACAATGACGGCCAACAAAAATGCAAAAATTGCTAAAATATACAGTTTTTAAGACCAAGTGGGGCTACTTCGGCCTGGCAGGGACTGAGCGCGGCCTTTATCAAACGTGTCTACCGCTGTCAGAGCCTGAGCAGGTTGAGCTTGAGCTTCTAAAGAATCTGCCGCCCGTGCCCCCTCGCTCAGGGTTTGGGGCAGAGGTTTTGAGAAACAAGCATCGAAGATCAAGCATCGAGCATCAAGTATCGAGCACCAAGTTTGACAAAGACCTTTTCAAGACGCTCCAGCAACGGATAACCGCTTATTTTGAAGGTGCTTACATCAGTTTCGGCTCAGACATACCCATCATTCTGGATGGTTGCAGCCCTTTTGCAAGCTCTGTCTTGACGGCCTGCAGGGCTGTGGGATTTGGCCAAGTAATAACCTATTCGGGCTTAGCGAGCAAACTGGGCCAGCCTGGCGCCGCCAGGGCAGTCGGCAACGCACTTGCGAGAAATCCGCTGCCCTTGATCGTCCCGTGCCACAGGGTAGTCCGCAGCGATGGCAAGATCGGCGGATTCTCCGCCCTCGGCGGAATGGGTACAAAAGCAAAGCTGCTTAAACATGAACATGCCTCACTGACAGAACCTGCTACCCCTCCGTCCTCATTGTTGCGGCAGTGAACACCCCCGTTGTAAAGCCACGGTGGGCCCGCCAAGTGTGTTCTTGCTCACCTGATAGGTATTGTTAAAGGGGCACCCGCCCAAATGCCGAAGTATTTAGGTGGGAACGCTGCGAACTTTTTATGATCGGCAGTGCAAAAATCCACAAAAACA
Source organism: Planctomycetota bacterium (assembly GCA_030641115.1). Taxonomy (GTDB): domain Bacteria; phylum Planctomycetota; class Phycisphaerae; order Sedimentisphaerales; family Anaerobacaceae; genus DAOWID01. The sequence goes on from DAOWID010000065.1 coordinate 2,880, forward strand.
TCTTGACGACTGTGCACCACGTGGTACACTCCGCACAGGTTGGGCGCAGCAGGCCCGTTCAAAGGAATCTATCGTTTCGCATTTAAGTGCCAGGATGGCGTCATGAGCCCCCCAAAGGAGAAGACCAGTAAGAGACAGAAGGTAAAGGCCAAATCTGAACTTGGGCGTCCCAACCTCATCATAGGTCTTACCGGCCCCTTCGGAAGTGGTTGTGGTGAGATGAGACAGGTTCTAGAAAACCTTAAGTTCCACCCCTTTAAGATTTCTGATGATATTCGGCAGGAACTTGAAACTACAGGAGGACTTATTGAAAAAGGAAAGCTGAATTGGCGCAAGGTCCTTCAAGATCATGGTAACAACAAGCGTGAGAAGAGCCGAGACTATTGGGTTAAAAAAGTACTCGATAGAATCAATGCAGCAGACATTGGGGATGATGAGGTCGTAATTGATGGGTTCCGGAACTTCCAAGAAGTACAAGAAATTCGAAAGATTTACCCCAACTTCTTTCTTGTTGCTATCTGCGCTGAGAAGAGTGAGAGATGGCAGCGTGTAAAAAGCGATTACGAGGGTAGATACAATGAATTTGAAAGGGACGACCGACGCGATAGAAGTGAAGATTTTGATTGGGGTCAAGGCGTACAAAAATGCGTAGATGACGCCGATTATGTTTACAATAACAATAAGAGTTTCTTTGTCTACCCACAAGGAAAGGAAGAACCGAATTCGGATAAGATTGGCCGAACGTTGCGCAAACAAGCTGAAGAATTTGTATCATTGATGCAGGGCATGGAAGGCTGTAGAGGCCCTAACCCCGAGGAAGTACAAATTGCAGCTGCGTATGCCCAATCCAATTCCTCAAAGTGTAGGAAACGCCATGTCGGAGCAGTGATTACAATCAAACGAAATGACCAAGAATTTCCGATATCAATGGGATTTAATGAAAACCCACCTACTGTCCCCACATGTTATAAGTTGGAGGTATGCTGTAAAGATGAGGATATGACGGCAAAATTAAAGGCGAGAGGAAGGAACATTTATTGTCCTTCGTGCGGAAAGCACCACGAAAACCTGAATGAGCCCTGGCTTTGTGAATGTGGGGAAAATCTCAAAGGATACTTGTACCCAAATCGAAATATGGAGTTATGTACCGCGATACATGCTGAAGAACGAGCTATCTTAAGTTTGGGCGGACGCTCAGCCACGGATGGCAGACTCTACGTTACCACTTTCCCTTGCTTTCAATGTGCGAGGTTAATAATAGATGCCGAAATTGGTGAGGTTATATATGTTGAAGCGTATCCAATGAAGGAAACTGCGGAGTTTTTGGAAAAAAACCAAGTCAAAGTCACGCCGTTTAGTGGGTTTACAGCGAGGGCTTTTTTTAGGGTTTTCATAAAAGTCAACTAATTATTCATGCAATGCAAAGAGAACTAAATTAATTGCATAATAAAAAAACGCTATAGGTGGTATAAGATGGGAAAGAAAGTTGCAGTGACAAATAACAAGGGAATGGAAAAACCTAAAACCATAACACGCACCAAGAATAGGCGCACAAGCACGGGGAAGAAGTGTGATTGGAGGGGTGTTTTTGAGAATGTAACTTATTCGAGCGGGCCCGGAGACAACATTTACGTATTTGGATGAATTATGTGTCTCCTGTGATTAATCCCTTCGATCCCGCGCACCAACTCAACTGTGGGCAAAGCCGCATCCACAGATGGTTTTTTATTCAAGATGCACTACGCCGCTGCGTCTATCAGCTTGGAGGCTGGCCTTTTTGATAATGTCGTACAGTTGGCGGGGCCTTCGTATCTTCTCGAAAACAAACTCCGGGTCTGACTTGTCAGTCGTTATCAGCCCGACCGTGCCGATCCCGAAAATGCAGTCCAATAGGCTTCGGCGAAGTTTGAGGTCGATAACCCGGAACATATCCAGATTATCAATGCGCCTATCGAGGATTCCCCGCCCCCACTCAATTCTCTCCGGCGTGATCTCATAATACGTCATTTTGAGCCTGACAATCCTAATCAGCAGGAAAAATGCAACTGCTATGATAAGCCCAGTGCCTACGATAATTCTGTATCGGCCGACCGTTGAAACCTGATCCTGGGTAAGCTGCAGCTCCAGCACATTGTTAGCCAGGTTTTCCAGGCGCAGCTTTATCAAGAATCCCGCCAAGACAACGAGGCACAGGCCCCTGATTATCGCCGGTGCGATGCCCCACAAGGAAGGCTTGGCCCTGAAGAGAACATCCTCCTCGGCCGGCTCATCCTCGGTTGATGGCCCAGATTCAGTCTCTGCCGCTCGGGCTTGGTTGGTATTGAGGAATTCACCGCAAAACCGGCACTTTATGGCACATGCCTGGATCGTCTCAGCACAAAATGGACATTTCTTCGTCTGCGATGGAAAATATGTCGTGCGTTCCATGCCGTATATATCGGAAACAAGCAGGAAACTCGGCCAAGGGATTACTTCATCAGGAAAATTTTTGAAAAATCTTGCAAAAAAATGTAGATTATACTTGACATAAAGCATAGTTTGCTTTACATTATGTATAGTTTACTTTACATAAACAAAAGCAAATTGCAGTTGGAGAAGGAAGAATATCATGAATAGAGCACAAAAAATTGCGCTGTACAATCTAATTGTACTAATTGCAAGCCTGACCCTTACCGGCGCGGCCGTTGGTATTCTCACCATCGCGTACGGAATGCCCAAGGGCCTCGGTGGGTTGGGGTTCTTGGGGATTGCCGGTCTTGTAGGCCTGTCACCTATCTTGTTCCGCAGAAAAGCGGGGCAGTTGCGCCTCGACGAGCGTGACCTGCTGATTCACGCAAGGGCTACTCTCGTGGCATATTCTGTTTTTTGGGTGTTCTTTTCAGTTGTGTGCATGGTTCCCTGGTTGGTTCTCGGGCGCGCAGCCACCATCCACGTTGTTGTGCTGCCATGCATGCTTGGTGGCGGATTCATTATTGTTCAACTCATCCAATCTATCGCCATTCTGATTCAGTACCGCTGGGGCGCCAAAGGAGAAGAATCATGAAAAGAGAACAAGAAATAGCCTGGTCATTTGTGATTACGATGCCGTTAGGATTAGTTTTTTGCGCGATAGCTGCTGTGATGCATTATAAAGAAATTGGCCCACCTATACCACTTGCAGCTTTGGCGGCTGTCGTCATAGCCGTGGGACCATTTTTGACTTTTTTCATCTTCAAAAAAGACAAGGGCAAAGTCACTTTTGATGAGCGTGACGAACTGATCGATAAAAATGCTCATTTAGCCGGATTCGGTGCTGTATATCTGCTTGTGATTCTGGTTTCCTATGTGCCGCTTGCCGTAGCTCCAGAGGCAAAAATACCAACGGCGTGGTTTCCTTTCCTGCTTCCGGCAGCCGTATTCTGTCAGGCATTTGCGATCTTTACTGCGATCTTGGTTCAATATGGCCGGGGAGGCAGAGATGACGAGAAGTGATCTGAAGAACCAGGTTCGCCGGCTACGTTTTGACAACGGCGAAATGACCCAGCAGCAGTTGGCTGACAAAGCCGGTGTGACCCGCCAGACCATCATCGCCATCGAAGCCGGTAAGTATGCCCCTTCACTGCCTCTGGCCTTTAGAATAGCCCGAACCTTTGAAGTACCTATTGAAGGCGTATTTCAATATAAACAGGAAGATTCATAGTCTTTGACTGGATTAGCGCAAACAGACTGCTTCTCATATCGATACCACCTACGTTCAACTATACATTGGTAATATGTCACGAGCTTCTCCGGATCATCGTGCCTTTTTGAATTGAAAACGACCAATAAAATGTGTAGAATCTTAGTTGAGATCGTAAATAAATGGCCAAGCAAGTTGCCGGCCAAAACGTCTATGAATTATGCCGTGCGTGACGGATTCCCGCAGAGGGACAGTCCTAACGGCGCGTGTGTGAACACTCGGAGACTCTTAAGATGTCGATAAATTCGACAATAGTATCACTATCGGCTGTGATGCTCTTGGCCGGAGCAGTTGCTTACTCCGAACCAATTATAGCAGACCATAACGCTGCCGCAAATTTCGACAAGATACCGAAGTATTGGATTGGAAAGGCCAAGGCGGAGCTTAAGCTGTCTTATGGTCACACTTCCCACGGAAGCCAAATCATATCCGGGATGAACATGATCAACCGTCAGAACAGCAGTAGCGATTCCGATGCCGTCAGATGCAATGGTTACAACTGTAGTGACTGTCTATATGACTATTGTGACGATCGGTATTACTATAGATACGGCAGCGGCAACGATATCGCTCCGGCCGGCACATTGTCTATCTTTGATGACTATCCGTCAGGCGACCTCGGCAATCCCGACAGGACTACGTGGGCAGCCAGGACGCGAACGATGCTGGACGATCCCAAGTATAGTGACAGGAATGTGGTAATGTGGTCGTGGTGCGGCCAGGCCAATACTTCCGAGTCCAACATCCAACTTTATCTTGATCTTATGAATGAGCTTGAGGTTGATTATCCGCACATCACGTTTGTCTATATGACAGGTCATCTCAATGGCACCGGCGAAACGGGAAACCTGCATCTGCGTAACAATCAGATTCGCAATTACTGTATGGAAAACAACAAGGTCCTTTTCGATTTTGCCGATATTGAGAGCTACGACCCCGATGGCAACTACTTCCGGGACAAAAACGCGGAGGACGACTGCGACTATTGGACTGGCGGGTCCAAGCATAACTGGGCCGACGAATGGTGTGCCGCGAACCCTGGGCAATGCCCCTCCTGCAACTCGTGCGCGCATTCCCGCTGTCTAAACTGCTATCTCAAGGGAAAGGCGTTCTGGTGGCTGATGGCAAGACTCGCAGGGTGGGACGGCTGCACGGCTGTCGAAGGCGATATTACCGGAGATTGCAGAGTTGATTTCTACGACTTCTGCATAATGGCTTCCCGATGGCTGGACACACCGTGCAACTCGTCAAACGATTGGTGCGAGTGGGCCGATTTCAGCGGAGAGGAGGCTGGAGACGTAGGCCCGGAGGACCTTGCGGTGCTCGCCGGCAACTGGCTAAATAACTGCCACGATTAACAATGAACTCCAGTCCGTCAGCCATTATGAGGAGGCAGATTTTTAGAAACGTCTAACATGATGGGACAATGTAGGCAGGGCCTTAGCCGAAATACAGTTCAAACTTCAGCACGGTCATTCAAATTCCTGCAGCAGGTCCAGCAGCTTGCGGTCGAGCTTGTGGCCGTGGAAGTCCTCATAGTCCACATCTTTTCTGCCGGAATCAAGGATGCCGAATGAGCCGCGGAAGTTCCACATCGCCAGCCCAATGCCGTGGCCGGTTAGAATCTCCAAGACATCCCGAAGCCACGCCAGCACGACCTTGTGCGGCGTCTTATTATACGCCCCGCCTTCGCCGCAATGAACACCCACGCCCATTTTGGCAAGGTCGGCCCATTTTTTGTAGTGCTGCTCCAGCCGCTTACGGTCCCAGCCGTGCCCCGGCCATTCAGGGTAAGGAAATCGGTCCCCGCTGACCCAAGAGGCCTTGTAGTGACTTACGAACATTGGCTGATA
>DAOWID010000478.1 GCA_030641115.1 Planctomycetota bacterium
CTTTGGAGTTTTGCCATCCCCAAGCTATGCTTGAGGCTGCCACCCAGGATTGAACCATGCACATTTTAGATTGCTTCGTCGTAAAACTCCTCGCAATGACCCCAAAAGCGCAACTTATACGCCGTGAACGGTTGCAAAAAATTTATGATAAATCTCTGCCTCAGTGTGTCTTATTAAGTAGATGACGATAAGACTCGGAAAAAATGTCTTGTAACGTTGACTGCTTTTTTGCTAAAGTAATATTTAGTTAGGGCAGGAGGCTGGTTCAGAAAACCTCTATAGTATCCTACGTAGTATCATAGTAGTGTGTCAGGATTGAATCTGTAAGCTGTCATTCCCGCGGAAGCGGGAATCCAGATTCTAAAAATGGATTCCGCATCAAGTGCGGAATGACAACCTCTAAAATCAAATTTGACAGACTAATAGGTTGTGTCCGCTGCGTGCCGGCCAGGCTTTCTGAACGTGGCAGAAGTCCATGTGTGCCGTGTTGGCCTTTATCGGAAAGGATGAGGAAAATGAAGAAAACGATCCTACTGAGTCTCTGTTTACTCCTAGTTGGAGCCGGCTTGGCGTCTGCGGCGGTCCGCCGAGTCCCTGGTCAGTACGCTGCCATTCAGATGGCAATCAGCGACTGCAATGACGGCGATGTCGTCATTGTTGAGCCTGGTATTTACTTCGAAACCATCAATTTCATCGGCAAGGACATCGTCGTTACCAGCCTTGACCCGAACGATCCTGAAATTGTGGCTGAGACCATTATTGATGCCGACGCGGACGGAACTGTCGTAACCTTTGAAAATGGGGAGAGTCCTGCCGCTGTGCTGACCGGCTTTACCATCATGGGCGGATACGGGACACTGAATAACGTTCTTTCGCCTGAAGTAAGAATTTTCTGGGGAGCCGGCATCTACTGCTACCAGGCCTCGCCGACCATTACACGCAATGTGATTGCCGGCAATCACGGGCCCGCCCAAATTGGTGACATTATAGAGGATATCGAAGTGAGCTATGGGGGCGCGATTGCGTGTATCGAATCCAGCCCGGTAATCACCCGCAACATAATAAGGAGCAATCGCGCTTACGTTGGTGCAGGCATAATCGTTTATTTCGGGGATGCTAAAATCACCAGCAACCTGATATGTGACAATTCGGCATATCTCGGTGGCGGCGTGGTGATGGTGGAGGGGCGCCTGACCAACAATACTATCGTTGGCAACGATGCGAACCTTCTGGGCACACTCGCATCTGGAATGGGTGGCAACGTTTACGCCGCATTCGATCCTGCGTTTAGGGCCTGCGAGGTATCGAATAACATAATCTGTAATGCTGGATCCGGCGGAGGGTTGTTTTGGGAGGGCGTTTATGACGAGTGGTCGGTGAGATTTAACAACGTTTGGAATAATGCTCCTGGTAATTATGGTGTGTACGATTCGACAGGTCAGCCGATTTACGACGCCTCGCTTGACAAGACGGGAGTTCTTGGAAATATCTCTGAGGATCCCCTGTTCGTCAGCGCCGAGACTCGTGACTACCACCTGCAGACCGACTCACTGTGCATAAATGCCGGTGACCCGCTTCTTGTTCCCGAGCCTGATGAGATGGACATCGATGGTGATCCTCGGCTCTTCGGCGGCAGAGTTGATATGGGTGTGGACGAATACGTAGGCTATGTCAAGCCTATTGCCGATGCCGGCCCCGACCAGCACGTGGATAAGCCTCAGTTGATTACTCTCGATGGTAGTGGCAGCTATTTTTATGATCCGTGTGGGGTTACTATGTTTCAGTGGACGCAAATTGCCGGGCCATTAGTGACACTGAGCGATCCCAATGTTATGCACCCGACGTTCATGCCGGAGTCTGAAGGCGACTATCGGTTTGAGCTGGTCGTAAGTGACGCCACTAATGACAGCCAACCTGATGAAGTGCTGATTATTGTGCGCAACCGGCCGCCAGTGGCTGATGCCGGGCCAGACCAATCGATGAGTTTCATTCCAGCGACCGTTGCCCTCGATGGTAGCGGATCGTACGATCCCGGGGGCGATCCACTAACTTATCACTGGAGACAAATAGCCGGGCCCGCTGTTGATTTGAGTGATGAAAATGCCGTTGAGCCCAATTTTGCCCCTTCGGAGATCGGCGTATATGTATTTGAGCTGATAGTGAATGATGGGCTGATTGATAGCAGCCCCGATAATGTTGGCATTGTAATAGGCAACCGTGCTCCAATTGCAGATGCCGGATCGCCTCGATATGCAGCGGAGGATCCGGTAGTGCTTGATGGGACAGGTTCGTTCGACCGTGACGGCTATGGGGAGTTGACCTATCAATGGCAGCAGATCTCGGGACCTTCAGTTGATATTGCAGATGCAAACAGCGGAACACCTACAATTAGTGGCTTCATTCAGACAGGTGCAATTCAACGATGCGAGTTTGAGCTGATCGTCAGCGATGGCGATCTGGTTAGTGAGCCGGATACGGTCGACGTAATAATCGTGCCGTATTTCGGTGACAAGCAGATTGTACAGATGAATCCTCCTTTTGACCCCGCTAAGCCGACAATAGTGGCATTTGGTGGCGGTGACTGCAACATCGGCGGAGGCATGCCTTTGGCCTCACCGTCTGATTGGCACGCCAACGCAAATGTCTTGACCGTTAGTTCTTACGGCCCGGCGTACTATCGGTATGGCGATCCGCTTATCGTTTATCTATCAAGTGTAGCGCCGTATTACGCGCAGCCAATCCAGACGATGGGCTACAGCACTGGTACCATGCCGGCGATAGATGTTGCTATTTATGTCAACGAGACGTATGCCGACGCACGTTTTGCGGTAAACCGTGTGTCGCTCCTGGATGCAGCCTGTCGGGACTATGCCAGCGATATTGCCAAATTTCTTGCCAGCAGTGTGGATGCAGAGCCGTGCTGGATTGATAACTATCACGCCACGCTCGGAAGATACTACGCAGGGACACTGAACATCAGGTTTCCCGCTCCTGCCACGCACGATACACCGTATACTTGGTACACGCGTTCGCCCGATCCGGGTTTTTGGCCTGGTGGTGACCTGTACAGCGATGGAATTACCGCTGGCTACTATATTTCCGTCGCGGGACCAGCCAAGAATCTTCGACTGGCACCCGATCCAAACAACTATCGCTTTGAGTGGAATTCTGCGACGGATTATCTGGAACTCGATGACGAATTTCAATATCCAGGTCGAATACTCGAGCCCGTGACGCTTATTGGACCGGAAGATGGCGCTGTTGTGGATGCCAATGGAGCAATATTTAGTTGCGAGGTCAGCGAAAGGGCTGTTGGCTATCAGCTCTTATTTGGCGCCGACCCTTACCATCTAAACTACCTCGTTTCTGATACACCGGGCCCGCCGGAACAGCTAATAACGGTATTCCCGTTCAAGACTACTTACTGGACCATTATGGCTCGGGACGAATATGGGTCAACGATCTATGCCGATCCAGTCCGCATCGAATGTGAGCGCGTAGAAGCCCAGGCAGTAGAGAATCTCACCACCGGCAGAAGATACGGTTCCATTCAGCGGGCAATCAATGACGCTGCAAGCGGCGATGAGATAGTAGTCAGCCCAGGAATCTATCAGTATTTCGAGAACATCGATTTCCAAGGCAAGATATTGACAGTCAGATCGACCGACCCTAATGACCCAGCCGTCGTGGCGACGACTGTTATCAATGGCCGCGGGCTCGATGCGGTTGCGACATTTTCCGGCGGCGAGGATGTAAACTGCGTTCTCGCCGGTTTTACCATTACCGGCGCAGACAAAGGCATCTACTGCTGCGGTGCATCGCCCACGATCACCAAATGTGCCATTGTCGGAAACACTGGTGCCGGTATCAAGTTGTGGAACGAGAGCAATCTGACAATCACCAACTGCGCCATTACAGCTAACGGAGCCGATGGTATCGAAATGCGGGCAGAACGAAGTGGCCGGTTTATTAAGTACAATTATGCGACGGTCCACAACTGCCTTATTGCCGGAAATCAGAAGAATGGTATTCTTGGTAGTATCCCAACAGTCGCTAACTGCACCATTGTTGGAAACCGGCAACGCGGCATTTCCAGCATGGGGACGATGATCAGCAACTCTATCATCTGCTATAATGGGCACGGTTACGACCTTGTTCAGATAGAAACCTATTCGTCGACCGTAACCTACTGCAATATTCAGGGCGGCTGGTCGGGCATTGGCAACATTGACGCTGCCCCTTGTTTTGTTGACCCTGGTTACTGGGCCGACGCTGATGATCCAAATGTGCTCGCTGAGCAGGGTGACCCAAATGCTGTTTGGGTTGGCTCAGACTATCATCTGCCGCCAGATTCACCGTGTATTGACGCCGGGGACCCGAACTACACTCTGCAGTCGGGCGAAACAGACCTTGATGGCAATTCTCGTCTCACAGGCCAAGCGATTGATATGGGTGCCTTTGAATCTCAGACTATGATTGAACTTTCCGAGGATGAATTTGAATTTGAAGCTGTGATAGGCTTTTCAGGTCCGGCCAAGCAACTGCTTATCGTGCGCAACGGCGGAGTGGGCACTCTGAATTGGCAAATCACCTGCGATTGTGATTGGCTGAAAGTTGGCCGAAACACCGGCAGTTCGACGGGCCAAGGAAATGCGGTTGTCCTCGAAGTGGACGCAACCGGTCTTGCCGCGGGGAACTATAATTGTGCGATGACGATTTCGGCTCCTTTCGCAGTGAACAGTCCGCAGGTTGTCCCTGTCAAGCTGGCGGTACATAAGAATTGTTTCCCGGATGCGCCTGAGTACGCACAGCAGTATGCCGATTTTTTGGCCTACCTCGCTCTCGGCTCTGATCCCAGTTGCTGGTGTGCTCCTCCACACGGCAGCGGGTACCAGTGCGACGGCGATGCTGATGGCGACACCCAGACCCCTCTGGAGTATCGGGTATTTACCAATGACCTTCTGTGTGTGATTGAGAACTGGAAAAAGAAGATTACAGATCCGACCATCGACCCCTGTTGCGATTTTGATCATAAAGCGGAGACTTACTTGCAATATCGGGTATTCGGCAATGATTTAGCAATCGTTGTTGCCGGCTGGAAGAAGGAGTCTTCAGAGCTTCCCGGCGATTGCCCCAGGCCGAACGGACAATAGCCCGACTATTGGTGTGCTGCCGAGTTGATCGCAACTCCGGCCTGCTCGGTTGGCGAACAACGTGTTGCCGGGAGTGTGAGTTGCTATTGCAAAGTCATTACTGTGGACTTTGCGCTTGTAGCCGACAACTGACTGGGGACAAGCGATTGTAGGGACGAACGTCTCATCCGTCTTGATGTAGGTATTCCTCTCTACGGTCTGTCCTTTAGCAGTTTCTGTAGCTTCTCAAATTCCCCCGATTTCATGTGGTAACTGTGCTCGGCATCGGGGAATTGGTTGCTCTTCACTTCGCTGCTGTATCTTTTGAAAGCATTGATTGTATCGCCGGCCAACTCGCCGTAGCTCTTTGCGAACTTTGGGCTCGGCCCTTGCGTCAGGCCCAGAATATCGGGCGCAATCAGTATTTGCCCGTCGCAGCCCGGCCCGGAACCACAACTGATCACAGGCACCTCACAGCGTTTTGTGATGACCTCCGCCACCTGCGCGGCGGTTCCTTCGATCAGCAGCGAGCCGGCATCCTTGTCGACCATCTGTTCGGCAAGGTCTATGAGTTTCGCCGCCGCCTCCGCAGTTGTTGCTTCAGCCTTGAATCGGCCGATCTTGCCGATGCTCTGCGGTCTTATGCCAATGTGGGCCATAACAGCTATCCCTGCGTCGCTAACTGCTTTGATGACATGCAGATATGCTCGGGTCGCTTCGATCTTTACGATTTGTGCCCCGGCTTCGCAAACGAATCGGCCTGCATTCTTCACTGCCTCAGCCGTGCCGACCTGGTAGGAAAGAAACGGCATATCCGCAACCAGGCATACATTTGGCGCTCCTCGTCGGACCGCAGCGGTTATGGCGACCATAAAATCCATTGTCGCAGGCAGTGTTGAGTCGTGCCCGAGCACGACCTGTGCAGCGGAATCGCCCACCAGTATCATCTCCACCTCAGTTTGAGAGACGAGTTTCGCTGTGGTGTAATCGTAGCAACTGACCGCGACAATCTTGCGATTCTCGCGTTTGGCTGTCTGGAAATCGGCAACCGTAATCTTCGTGTTCATATCAGTCTTTCGGAAGAATGAAAAAAGAACTAACAGGTCTTCTGTTAGAATATGAGAACAAAATTTCTTTATCAAGCGTAAAATATATTGGGTGAAGGCCGCAGTTTGGGCCTTCCGAAAAAAAAGTAGTAAAAAAATGAGATTTTTCCGATTAAGAGCTTGATTATTTGTAAAAAATGTGTAGACATTGTGAAACGCTAAATTTTCATTAAAGAAATATACGTTAGTTGTTCGATTTAGTAGACAGGTGAAGGAATAATTGGAAGTAAATACTCGGAGCTTTTTAGAAGCTAACAAATAGCTTTTCATCACCCTCCTCCGAAGCCAGATTCTGTTGTTTCTAGAATCTGGCTTTATTTATCCCTATTCTCGTTAATACAGGCAACTACAAGCACGACGCCATGTTTAAGCAGGGAGACATGGGAAGGACAGGTTGCTTCATGAACCATTTCCAGCGGTTCATATAGTAATCTGTCA
>DAOWID010000240.1 GCA_030641115.1 Planctomycetota bacterium
ACCATATAGCTGGGTGCCCACGTAATGCCCTTGGCCAGGTAACTCGCAATCAGCTTTTGTCCGCCAGCAGGCGCGGCCAACCGTACATCGAACTGCATAGATTTTTGTCTGCTGGTGAAAGCCGTCTCGGCTCTACCTCCGAGAAATCTAACGCTTTTAACATTTACCGGATCAATCCCAACGTCGCCCTCATCCGTCTCAATTATCACCAAGCGTGATTGAACCGGCTGCTGAATATAGCCCCTGCCGCTGTCAGTTACCCTTCCGGGTGCATAGGGATCGGGCTCGGGTCTTTCGCGGTCCTCGGCAAAATACTTTACCACACCATCGATTGCAGCTTGCTCCTCGCCGGCAAGACGCAACTGAACCTTCCGGCCCACGTTGGCCCTGAGCAGTTCAGAAATCCTTATAGCCTCTACTAACTCTTCCGACTCTATCTGTTTAGCAGTAAGGCTTTCCAGCTTCACTTTGGGCGGATATGACACCCAAAAAGTCCCGTGGCAAGCCGCGCCGACCGGAACGAAACTAAAGGAATCTTCGTCATCGGGACAGGCCACTTCTGAAATGAAAAATCCCAACCCATTCTTGAAAAGTGCCACCTGCCGCAACTGAACATCCGCATGTGTGGCGGCAACCTCCGACATGGCACACGCCGGTTGGACAGAAAGCACAGAATTCACCGCCACAATCAAAACCAGCAACTTCATTATTGCACCCATGGCCAAAAGACCTCCAAAAAAATGACACTGACTCCCATTTCCCATTCTACACTGTCCTCGAACCTATCCAATTCGACAATTCGCTTGAGGTCATATCGCCGCTTTCTTCATTGGAACACCCCATAACTGACGTTACGACCAGCAATGCGATTGCTAACAAAATTGCTCTGTTCATGGCCTCTCCTTGTTGACCGACATAGTAATATACAACACGATACCTATGGGACAAATACCTGTGGCAAAATTTGCCACTGATTCTATGCCGCGATCTCGATCTAGAAAGCGCCCTAGATAGAAACGCGGAACGTAATGTTGGAACTTCGGAACACTCATTATAACAGTTTCCCTCACTGGACATCCGTTTCTTAATTTCTTATTATGCTTTAGTCAAAGGAGAAGAGAAACCGGAGTATTTCAAAAGCAATCCGTTCGCATTATCCCATTTCTAAGCAACTACTATCGTTTAAAATCCATATCAAAGTGCCTAACAGGGAACAGATGGACACCTACGATAAGGATATAGAAGTTCTTTTTAAGTAGGTTTCTGCCAGCGGTAAACCAACAATCCATCGTGCCAATATGTTCGAAGACTTTCTCAGCTTGGAGCAAACAATTACCGCTGTGCTTTCGCATCACTTGTCGGCCATATCCACGCCACTCCAAATCGCTTATACCCTTTCGTAGGCAAGTGCGATCTCGTAACTTGAAATTACAACGGGGGATGTATTTTCTTTGTCCCTCCCAATTCGTTTCTATTGCAAACGAAAAGGAGGTAATTTTGCGTGGATGTATCAGTACCAGGGAGCGTTTTGCATTGTCGCGGTCAATCGCATCCAAAGATTCTTCTGCAAATTTCTCGCATATTGCTTGGTAATCATCCGCTGAAAGCTCCTCTATGAGCTTAGGCTTCCGATCTCCAATCAACCAATCTTCTGAATGAGCCCCCTCCGGTATTTTATGCGTAAGATGCATTTTCACAAGGTTTCCTTTGCGTACAACCCAGCGCCCACGACTGTCTTTGCAGTCATCGTAGTCAAGATAACGCCAACCACCGGTTCTTGGCCGGGTGGGACGGACCCACTGCCCTTCATTCGTTATGCCAGCGACACACACGCCATCGCTAATTCGGCTTACGGCAAGGATTCTGATCTCGGTCATCTGCTTTTCCCCTAGAGATGATCCACCTCGATATTTGTCAAGTTCTTCTTGAGGTACTCCGCGAGAAGTCGACGATGGCAATGCTCCGGAGTGTGTTCGCTGCAAAGAAGACAATCCTTGTCACGAAGTACCGTGACTGCTGTCTCGGCGATCCTACGATTTATCATCAATTCTGTAAATTTGTTTTCGTATTCAGTCCAGGAGCCTTTCCTTTTCTTGAAGTCGTCAATGATGTCCTGTGTCGGTGCGAAATCCGGGATGTGCACATAGTCAATCTCCCCTATAGCACGGA
>DAOWID010000044.1 GCA_030641115.1 Planctomycetota bacterium
AGTACTCGAGGCAGGAAATGTTTGCAACTCCGAGAGATGAAGGTTTGTATGAGGCTCGGCGCGAGCACGATGCTTGTGGTATCGGTGCAGTTGTAAATATTTCCGGCGAACGTAGCCACTCGATTATCGAATATGGCAAAGAGATTTTAGTTAATCTACATCATCGTGGAGCAGCCGGTGCTGATGAGACTACCGGTGATGGTGCGGGGATACTATTTCAAGTTCCACACCAGTTTTTTTTTGCCCAGGCAAAAAAAATAGGTTTTTCATTGCCTGATAGGTCACACTATGGGGTGGGTATGGTATTTGGGTCAAAGGATGCCAAACTTCGCCAGCAGTGTGATGAAATTCTGGAAACTGCAATTTTCCATTACGGAATGAAGGTTCTTGGTTGGCGAGACGTTCCCACTTCCAGTAATTGCCTTGGCCAAATAGCTTTGGCGGCTGAACCTTCTATCAAACAGGTTTTTGTAGATGGGGCAGGTTACAAGCCGGAAGAGTTAGAGCGACGATTATACCTGGCCCGCAAGCGAGCGGAAAGATTGGTGCGAGAGAAATTCGGCGATGAATGTCAGGACTTTTATGTAACTTCGCTATCATCCAGAACTATTTGCTACAAGGGTATGTTTATGGCGTGGCAGTTGTTTGCGTATTACCCTGACCTTGTGGATGAACGCTTGAAATCAGCTCTTGCGATTGTGCACCAGCGTTACAGCACGAATACGTTTCCAAGCTGGCAGCTTGCCCAGCCTCTGCGGTGCGTAGCTCATAACGGAGAGATAAATACATTAAGTGGTAATCGCAACTGGATGATGGCTCGCCAGGCAAAGATGGCCAGCGAAGTATTTGCAGATAATATCAGCGATTTATTTCCGGTTCTGTCTCCCGAAGCAAGCGACTCAGCGTGCTTTGACAGTGCTCTTGAGCTTCTGGTTCGTTCAGGCCGGAGTATGCCTCATTCTATGATGATGATGATTCCGGAGGCTTTCGGATCGAAGTATCATATCAGCACCGACAAGCGTGCGTTTTACGAATATCACGCATCTATAATGGAGCCGTGGGATGGTCCTGCTGCGATGGTTTTTACTGATGGCCGGCTTATCGGTGGGACACTGGACCGCAATGGCTTGAGACCCTGTCGTTACCTGATTACAACAGATGGTCTGGCGGTTATCGCCAGTGAAGCCGGCGTTGTGGAATTTCCTGCCGAGAAAATTCGCAAAAAAGGACGCCTGCGTCCGGGTTGTATGTTTCTGATTGATACAGTTGAGGGCCGAATAATTTCTGACAACGAAATAAAGAGCAAGATTGCAAGACAAAAACCCTATCGCAGGTGGTTCGATGAAAACAAAATCGAACTTCGTGGTTTATTTGACGCACCCAAACTTGTCAAAAGCGACCCGCAAACAATAGCTCAAAGGATGCGTGCTTTTGGTTACTCTCGCGAAGAACTTAAAATGATTTTGATTCCGATGGCTATTAATGGTCAGGAACCAGTGGGCTCAATGGGTAACGATGCTCCACTTGCAGTACTTTCTGATAAGCCGAAATTGCTGTTTAACTATTTCAAACAACTTTTTGCTCAGGTGACTAATCCGGCGATTGACCCGCTTCGTGAAGGGTTGGTTATGAGCCTGATGGTGTTCACAGGTAAAAAACCGAATATTCTTACCGAGACGTCGCAGCATTGCAGGCAACTCAAATTACCGCATCCGATTCTGACTAATGAAGACATTGAACGTCTGCGTTCTGTCAGCCGGGATGATTTCAAGGTCGCTACGGTTTTGGCGGTTTTTGAAGCGGATAGTCCCAACCCGGCAGAAAGTTTACGGGATGGTCTGGGCGAATTGATTGCTTCAGCTGAAAAAGCGATAGAAGATGGAGCGTCATTGATAATAATAAGCGACCGTCAAAGCTGTGAAACAAAAGCACCTATTCCATCGTTGCTTGCGATATCGGCGGTTCATCATAGTCTGCTGAAAAGCGGCCTTCGCCATGAGGCCGGGCTGGTTATCGAGAGCGGCGAGCCGAGAGAGGTTATGCACTTTTGCCTTTTATGTGGTTTTGGAGCCAATGCAATCAATCCATATATGGTGTTTGAATCGCTCGATGAGCTGCACCGACAAGGTGAACTTCCTGCCGGAATAGAGCCGACCCAGATAGCAGACAACTATATAGCTGCAATTAAGAAGGGTATCCTGAAAGCGATGAGTAAGATGGGTATCTCAACGCTTCGCAGTTATACAGGCGCTCAATTATTTGAAGCAATTGGACTGAATCGCAGGTTTGTTGATGAGTATTTTACAGGCACCAGTTCGCGGATTGGCGGGATTGGTCTTGGAGAGGTTGCAAAAGAAGCTCTTGCCTGGCATAGCGCAGCTCTCCAGCGCCCTGCTGGGGCGCTCGATTTGGAATTTGGTGGTGAATATCATTTCAGACATAATGGCGAGCAGCATCTTTGGAACCCCACTACGGTAGCGAGATTGCAGCATGCGGTCAAATATGATGATGCAAATGCATACGCTGATTATGCTAATGCGGTGAACGACCAGGCACGAAACTTATATACACTGCGCGGACTTTTTGAATTTGTTGACGGTAAACCAATACCAATTGAAGAGGTAGAACCTGCCGGCGAAATCGTCAAAAGATTTTGCACAGGTGCGATGAGCCACGGTTCAATAAGCAAAGAAGCTCACGAGTGTTTAGCTATCGCAATGAACCGTTTGGGTGGAATGAGTAACACAGGTGAAGGCGGCGAAGACCCTTGTCGTTATACTCTCGAACCCAACGGTGATTCAAAGAACTGTGCAATCAAACAGGTAGCAAGTGGAAGGCTTGGAGTTACTATAAACTACCTTGCCCACGCAAAGGAATTGCAGATTAAAATTGCACAGGGTGCCAAGCCGGGTGAAGGTGGCCAACTGCCGGGACACAAGGTAACCGAAGAAATCGCAAAAATGAGATACTCAACGCCAGGCGTAACACTTATCTCACCTCCGCCTCACCACGATATATATTCGATTGAAGACCTGGCACAGTTAATATATGACCTTAAGTGCAGCAATCCGGGGGTTAAGGTGTCGGTCAAGCTGGTAGCCGAAGTTGGTGTTGGCACTATTGCTGCCGGTGTCGCTAAGGGAAACGCTGATGAAGTTCTTATCAGTGGACACGATGGCGGTACCGGTGCAAGTCCGCTTTCTTCAATTAAACATACCGGCTGTCCCTGGGAACTTGGTCTTGCTGAGACACAGCAGGTTCTGGTTATGAATGGCCTGCGAGACCGAATCAGGGTTCAGGCCGATGGCCAAATGAAAACCGGTAGAGATGTTGTTATCGCAGCTTTATTAGGAGCCGAACAGTTTGGTTTCGGAACGGCTGGGCTTGTAACACTTGGCTGCACGCTGCTGCGGAAGTGTCACGAAGGGGCATGTCCGTTTGGAATTGGAACGCAAGACCCTGAACTTAGAAAGCGATTTGCCGGAAAGCCTGAGTACATCGAGCGATTTATGTGTTTTGTAGCCGAGGAAGTGCGACAGATTATGGCAGAGCTTGGCTTTAGAAAATTTGAGGATATGGTTGGCAGAATAGACCAGCTAAAAATTAAGGAAGCGATCAACCACTGGAAAGCAAAGGGATTGGATTTCTCGGCGATTTTCCATCAGCCAAATACTGATAATGGTAAAGCTATACGGCTAAGCTCTCAACAACCCAACAAGCTCGATGACCATATTGACTGGCAGATTATCGAGAAGGCAAAATCCGCCATCGAAGAAAAAACAAAAACAATAATCGAATTACCGATTCGCAATATAAACAGAACGGCCGGGGCCATTCTGAGCAATCGCATAGTTCACCGACACGGTCCGAAAGGACTGCCTGAGAATACCCTTGAAATTGTTTTTAATGGTTCGGCAGGGCAAAGTTTCGGAGCCTTTCTGGCCCCCGGTGTAACCTTGAGACTGATCGGGCAGAGCAATGACTATTTAGGAAAAAGTCTTTCAGGAGGCCGAATCGTCGTTAAAACACCGGACAAATCACCCTTTATAGCTTATGAGAATATTATTGTTGGCAATACGCTGCTTTATGGTGCTACGCAAGGCGAAGTATTTATCAACGGTATAGCTGGTGAGAGATTTTGTGTGCGTAACAGCGGAGCGACTGCAGTCGTTGAAGGTCTCGGCGATCATGGATGCGAATATATGACCGGAGGAACAGTTATCGTTCTTGGTAAAACAGGCTGCAATTTCGCTGCAGGTATGAGTGGCGGGGTTGCTTATGTGCTCGATGAGGCACAACTGTTCGACACGATGTGTAACCTTGATATGGTTGAGTTGGAAAGTGTCTGGAAGGAAGGGGACAAGAACCTGTTGTATGATTTAATTCAGCAACATCTGAAATGGACTAAAAGTGCACGTGCACAATACATCCTGGATGCATGGCCGGATATGGTTGGTAAGTTTGTTAAAGTTGTCCCCATAGATTATCGCAAGGCTCTGGAAAAAATGCGAGCTGCTGAGCAACGAGATACGGAAACAACACCTGCAACAGAGGAGGTGTTCCATGGGTGAGTCAAAAGGTTTTGTAAAATATAAACGCCAGGAAGTTGCCTATCGGCCAATCGAGCAAAGAATACATGACTTTATCGAACTTGACCTGCCGCTTACACCAGATGAAATCCACCAGCAGGCTGCAAGATGCATGGATTGCGGAATACCTTTTTGCCACGGTGTTGGCTGTCCGCTTAA
>DAOWID010000387.1 GCA_030641115.1 Planctomycetota bacterium
AGAGAAAGCAATCTCCCTCCCTCGAAGAGGGTGGGCAGGGAGATTGCGGTCGTGCGAATCAGATGGATGCTTAATCAGCCCACTGCGGTACAGCAGCCACCAATTACCTCTGGAGGAGAAAAAATTGCTTGCTCTTGACATACCACCTACTGTATAAGTATGTGTTTTGAAGTTACGAAACGGGAACTTACAGGCTTTTGGGAGGCTGAAAAGTGGCTGAAACCGGCAATATCCGTAACATCGTCCTCTTGGGGCACGGCGGCAGTGGCAAAACTTCGCTGGCCGAGGCGATCCTGCACAAAACCGGTGCAACAAATCGGCTCGGAAGCGTTGATGAGGGAAGTACCATCTCCGACTACTACGATGAAGAGAAAGAACATCAGCATTCGATACAATCGTCCATACTCCACGCCGAACACGCCGGCAAACTCATCAACATAATCGACACGCCGGGCTACCCCGATTTCATCGGACCCGCTATCAAAGCGATACCAGCCGCCGAAACAGCGGTAATCGTCATCAGCGCAGCAGCCGGCATAGAGACCAATACGCGAAAGCTGTTCCAGTTGGCAAAAGAAGCCAATTTGCCGCGGCTCATTGTCATAAACAAAATCGACGCTGAAAATGTTGACCTGCCCGAGCTGATAAAAAACATTCAGGAGACTTTCGGGACCCAGTGCCGCTGCGCTAATCTGCCCACTGCCGACAAGGCATCTGTTATCGATTGTGTCGAGAATGACACCGGCGATTCGCCCGTTATGGATGTCGCCCAGGCCCACACAGATCTGATCGAAAGTGTCATTGAGGCCGACGACGCACTTATGGAAAGCTACCTCGGCGGCGAGGAAATCTCTGCGGAAAGAATAGCAGCCGTATTCGTAGAGGCCCTGAAAACCGGCACACTTATCCCCATAGTTTTCACCAACTCCCGCAAGGAAATTGGCGTTACAGAGCTTCTCGATATTATCGCAAGATATACGCCCTCACCGCTCGAGGCAAAACCAGCAGAGCTAAAAGATGGTGACACATCAACAGAGCTCAAACCCGACCCTGCCGGCCCGCTCGCCGGATTGGTGTTCCGTATCGGCTTCGACCCGCGGTCAAACATGAAGTACTCTACCATACGCATCTTTAGCGGCACACTTAAGCCGGACACGAATTTGCTGCGCAATCAGGAGAAAAAAGCTATTCGGCCAGGCCATATCTTGAGATCACAAGGTGGCGAAAACAAGGAAATCGACGCCGGCATAGCAGGTGACATCATAACTCTCGCCAAAGTGGACGAGCTCAAAACCGGTGACATCATTCACGATGGCAAAGTGTCAGGAAAGCTGGAACAACCCGCTGTGCCGGAGCCGATGTACTCTTTGGCGATTGAGCCCGCCACAAGGGGCGACGAGCAAAAAATCGGCGGCGCGCTTGAGAAGCTGTGCGAGGAAGACCCCTGCTTCAAGATCAGCAGAGACATGCAGACGAAAGAATTGGTCGCCAGCGGCCTCGGCGATTTGCATCTGCGCGTGATGCTCGAGAAGATGGATAAACGCTTCAAGCTGTCGGTCACAACCAAAGAGCCGAAGATTCCTTACCGCGAGACAATCACCGCAAAGGCCGAAGGCCATTACCGCCATAAAAAGCAGACCGGAGGAGCCGGACAGTTCGGCGAAGTTTATCTTCGAGTCGAACCCGCTGAACGTAATTCAGATCCCCCGTTGCAATTTAGCTGGGACATCTTCGGCGCTTCAATTCCAGGCCAGTACGAGCCCGCTGTGCACAAGGGCATCAATGAGGTAATGCAAAATGGCGTTGTCGCAGGGTTCCCTATGCAGGACATAAGCGTTTCGGTCTACGACGGCAAGCACCACCCCGTCGATTCAAAGGAAGTGGCATTTCGTGCAGCAGGCAGGGAGGCATTCGCTGACGGCGTTACCAAGGCAAAACCCGTTTTGCTTGAGCCGATAGTCAATATAGAAGTCACAGTCCCCGCCGAGAACGTGGGCGATATTACCGGTGACTTGGCTTCAAAACGCGGAAGGGTCCTGGGGCAGGAAATGCTGGCCGGCAATTTCATCGTTATTAAGGCACAGGTGCCTTTGGCTGAAGTTGCGCAATATAACAGCCAGCTAAAGAGCGTTACCGGCGGACGCGGCAGCTATTCGATGACACTCAGCCATTACGAGCCGGTCCCGCCCAATGTCCAGCAACAGATCATAGCTCAGTATGCCAAGAAAAAAGACTCCGAATAGCTTGTCCCCGAATGTCGCAGTCGGGCAACGGCCTGATAGGTTTCGCGATTCACACACCACGAGTCACGACGTACGGACTACGAATGTTATCCCTCAAGCCGCCTTGAAAGTCGCGCGTGAAGGGCTGTACACTGCCCTATGAACGGCAGAACGATCGAAGCCCTGTGGCAGACACAGACAGGGAAGCGTTACTGTGGGCATTGTAGAACGGCTTGAGGGGTTTGCCCGGCTGGCTCTTCACGAGCCGATTTTCGCCCCGGCAATCAGAGTCCGATAAGCTGCTCGCCGCGACCTCGAAGTGACAAAGGCCTGCCCAGGATTTCGTAGTGCAGAATCGCCCTTCTTAGCTCATCAGTGTCGGCATAATCTAACTCTAATAAGCGCTCGAGAGCAGACTCTGCAGCGGGCCTCTCTGCGGAAATATGCGCATACTTGTCTTCCAGCACCTCGCCGCGTTTGCTGATATACTCTGGAAGTTCCGCAATGCCCGTCTGAACTTCCGGCATCACCGGCGACACTTTTGGTCCTTCTGGCAGTCCGAAAGCTGGCGTAGGCGTAGGTTTCGGTCTCACACTGGGCTTTCTTGCGGCCTCGGGACGACCGGCCGGTCTGGGCCGCCGTGGAGCTTGTGGGGCGTACCGTGTACGCGCCGCAGGGCCAGCAGGACGAGCTTGTTGGCCGGGCTGTCGAGAGGGTTCTTCCGTCTGTGGGCCTGTGGCGTGCTCCGGTGGCTTCTGCACACGGTCACGACTCGACTGGGATAATTCCTTTTCTATACGCTCGGCAACCTCTTTGAGCTTGCCGCCCGGCTTACGGCTCAACTGTCCCTCTTTTTCTTCTTCCCCCTCAGGCTTTTTTGATTTTGCTTTGATGATGCTGCCGACCACCCAGAAAACTGCCAGGACAACGACAAACAAGACGTTCGTCCATTTGTCCATGTCCTCGCCGCGAGCAGCTAAGATTATTTGTGCCAGAAGTACATTCATATCTTTTTATTTTTGATCACGAAGGCCCTCGAGCATCAAGTATCGAGGATCGAGTATCGAGCATCGAAATCATTCTTTCTTCTTCGGCTTTGCGATAGCTTCTCGCATTGACGTATCGGCACCAATATTTTTCAGTCGATAGTAATCCATAACGCCAAGGTTGCCCTTCCTGAAGGCGTCAGCCATAGCAAGCGGCACCTTTGACTCGTTTTCGACAACCAGTGCTCGCATTTCCTGCTCACGGGCGAATGCCATAGCCCGGCGTTTTTCCGCCTCGGCCTGTGCTCTTCGCAGATCTGCTTGGGCCTGGGCGACTTGAAGTTTCGCGCCGACATTCTCACCTACATCCACGTCGGCAATATCGATTGATAGAATCTCGAACGCCGTGCCTGCGTCCAAGCCTTTGGCAAGGACAGACTTGGAGATGTCATCGGGGTTTTCAAGAACGCTTTTGTACGTTATGGCACTACCGATAGTCGTAACGATTCCTTCGCCTACGCGGGCGATAATCGTTTCTTGAGTTGCACCGCCGATCAGTCTTTCAATATTAGCTCGAACCGTCACTCGCGCCTTTGCTTTTAACTGGATACCGTCCTGAGCAACGGCATCAACCGTATCTCTGCCTTTCGCGGGGTCGGGGGCATCGATCACCTTCGGGTTCACACTTGTCTGGACCGCATCGAGGATATCTCGACCGGCCAAGTCGATTGCCGTGGCCGTCTTGAATTCCAAATCAATGTTTGCTCTGTTGGCGGCGATTAATGCACGCACAACCTTCGGCACTTGCCCTCCGGCCAAGTAATGGCTTTCCAAATCCTGCGTACTAAGGGTCAGCCCCGCCTGAATCGCAGTTATTTTGCTCAGGACTATGGTTTTGATATCGACCTTTCTCAGCCACATCCCGATAAGCTCGGAAAATTTGACGTCTGCCCGGCACAATTTCGCCTGCAGCCACAATCTAAAGAACTTTAAGATCAGCGCGAGGAATACCAGCGCCGCAACAATAAGCAGGACCAAGAGCGCCATCCCGATAATCTTCATAGACTCAGATACTGCAAGGATCATAAGCATTTGATTACACATCTTTCTGCCCTTTCATTAACTTTGGGTTCCCGCTTCGCGGGGGCCCTCTTCTATTACACGAACAGTGAGTTGCGTCCCCTGTACGCGAACGACCTCAACTTTTTCGTCTTTATCAACATAACCGCGTTCGGCCACACATTCAAGCCTTTGTCCTGAAAAATCGCACGCACCGACGGGCCTTAGCGGCGTAAGAACCACGCCCACGGCGCCGAGCAGATCTTTCAGTTCGGATGTATCTGCTATGGCGTCACCCCGCTCACGTTCGGGCGGAGCAAGCGTCACACTTTTGCCGAACCTGGTCCGCGGGAATATCTTGTACGCGAATGCCAAAAGTGACGGTATCATTACAATTGCGGTACCTACGCCTATCCACCCAGCAATAGCGCTGTGACTAAAGAATATGAGCATGCCCCCAATCAGGCACGCAAATGCGCAAATACTTATCAGGCCGCCGCTCGGTACAAACACCTCAGCTATTATCAGCACCGCACACGCAAAATAAAGAAATATAGCGAAAACAAGCCACCAATCCACAAGTTTACTCCTCTGATTCGTCTTCTATTCTTTTGACCACAACTCGGTTGCCGCGAACTTCCGTTATCTCAACTTTAGTGCCTTCATCAAGAAACTCAGCCGTAGCAACCACATCGACCACTGCATCGCCGAATCTCGCTTTCCCTGTAGGCCTCAGGGTCGAAGTCACTTCGCCGATGTCCCCTACTTCAACGCTCGCAGTTTTGCTTTCCGGCAGGATAGTCATACTGACTCGCATCTCGCCGCGCTGCTTCGCAGCAATTGGCACGAGTACAAGCCCGCTAAGGAACTGTATTTTGGGCAGGTATTTCGCAAACAGCCACGCAAAGACGATAAATCCCACTATGCCAAACGATAGTCCCAGCATCCCGTTCATGAACACTTGCCAATCAAGTAACGTTTCCGGCCAGGGCAGTTTATCTGGCGGATTCTCAACGAGCATACTGAATAAGCCCAGCAATATACATATTATCCCGAATACGCCCGCAACGCCAAAACCAGGCAGCACAAAAACCTCAACTATCAGAAGAACGATGCCTATGGCAAACAACGTCACCTCCACCCAGTTTGCCAATCCCCACAGGTATTTACTGCCGATTATCATTGCAAGGCATACAACCGCCACCAGCCCAGGCAGCCCAACACCTGGTGTGCTCAATTCGATATAGACCCCTAACATCGCCAGCATGACAAGCACAGCCACCACCGCTGGCGAATTTAGCCACCTGACCATCTCCTCCGACCACGTGGTCTCAAGCACCCTCGGCTCACCGGCAAAGGTTACGCCGTCCCGCTTGGCCAAAAAGTCAAGCGCCCCTCCCAGGTCTTTCACCACCGCCCTTGATATACCGTATTCAAGAGCATCAGGAGCGATTAGCGTTAGCAGCTTATCGCTTTCGACAACTATTTCTTTGTTGTTTAGGTCATAGATGTTTGGGTCCTTGTTCGACAATTCAATGCTTTCAAAAAACTCGTCCTCACCTGTTTGTATATTCTTGACCCTGTAAACCTCAATTTGCATGGTTACCATTGCCCTGAGCAATGCTCGAGGATAACTGTTTGCATTCGCGGCCCGGTCGAAAATACTGCGGATAAAACTCTCGGTTTTTTCCCGTTCGACACCTTCAAGTTTTTGACTCGGTACAAGTACAACCGGGGCGCAATCACCTATCGTGGAATTCTCCAGCATTATTATGTCTTGGCAATGGACACTTATCATTGCCCCCGCTGATATCGCCTCAGTTGTTATGTAGGCGACTGTGTGTGCTTCCTTGCCCACATCGAGAAAATATTTGGATATAACATCAGCAGCGGAAACAAGTCCTCCATATGTTTGAATTTCATAGATTAGGTATTCTACCTCTTCATCGAGGGCGATTTCGGTTCTGCGCTCGATGGATTTGTGAAGCCCATTGTCAATCATCCCCTCACAGATGATTACCGCTGCTTTTACACTTGGCGTATCTGCCGCGGCGTTGTTCAACTCTTCTGCCATAACAGCCCCCAGGAGCAATACCAGGCACGGCAGAACAATTGCGATTTTTCGAAGTTGACTCTTCATACCAATAATTTTACCTCTATATTGCGAATTTGGCAATATAAATAATGCTTAGCATATAATATTGTTGTTCCCTTGTTGTTCCCGCGCAAGATTGTTACTCCGGCTGAAGGCAGGGAAGGAATCTACAATATATCCGTTACTTTCGGCTTGACCCCCTCCCATTGCAGCCCGCCTATTATCGCTTGTGCGATATTCGTGAGG
>DAOWID010000292.1 GCA_030641115.1 Planctomycetota bacterium
CAGTGACGGTGGGCAGTGGAATATGTTTGTCAGCCTCGTCAAGAAATACGGCTTGGTGCCTAAGACCGTTATGCCGGAGACCGAAAGCTCTTCGAACAGCAGAATGATGAACAGCATCCTTCAGAACAAACTGCGCGAGGGTGCAAAACATCTGCGCGACCTGCATTCCCGGGGCGCCACAACCAAACAGCTCCTCGCGGCAAAGCACGGGATTCTTACCGTTATCTACCGGATTTTGAATATCCACTTAGGCACTCCCCCCGAGCGATTCGACTGGCAGTGGCACGACAAGGACGACGCGTTTCACCGCGATGGCCAGATGACTCCACAACAGTTTGCCAAAAAATACATAACGCTGGATCTGGATGAATATGTTTGCCTGGTGCATGATCCACGGCCGAACAGTCCCACAGGCCGCACATTTACCGTCGCTTACCTCGGCAACGTAATCGGCGGTGAGCCAGTCAAATATCTGAACATCGATATCGATCTGATGAAAAAAATCGCTATGCGCACGTTGCTTGATGGCGAACCGGTGTGGTTCGGCTGCGACTGCGGACCACAGATGGCCCGCGACCTCGGACTCTGGGACAACAACCTGTTCGATTACGATGGGATCTACGACACTCGATTCACCTTGGATAAGGCCGACCGGCTCATCTATCACCAGAGTAGAATGACCCACGCTATGCTATTTACTGGCGTGGATGTCGTCGATGGCCAGCCACGCCGGTGGCGCGTGGAGAACAGTTGGAGCGAAGACAGCGGCAAGAAGGGCTTTTTTA
Source organism: Planctomycetota bacterium (assembly GCA_030641115.1). Classification (GTDB taxonomy): domain Bacteria; phylum Planctomycetota; class Phycisphaerae; order Sedimentisphaerales; family Anaerobacaceae; genus DAOWID01. Next base: position 786 of record DAOWID010000292.1, read on the forward strand.
TTATGAACGACTCCTGGTTCGGCGAGTTTATGTTCGAGATTGCAGCCCGCAAGAGCTATTTACCCAAAGAGTTGCGGAAGGCACTCAAACTGGAGCCGATTATCCTTCCTCCGTGGGATCCGATGGGCTCGCTTGCAGATTAGACAGTAGGGTAAGGCTTACCCCACGCCCCTTCTAATCATTGTTCCAGCGCCGTCAAGTCTTCGTAAGTTTCGCGTGTTCGGATGATGGAGAACTCTTGGCCGTCGACAAGTACTTCGGCGGCTCGGCCTCGCGTATTGTAGTTGCTGCTCATGCTGAAGCCGTAAGCGCCAGCGGTAAAGATAGAGAGCAAGTCGCCGCGTTTGACAGGTGGCAAGGCCCGGTCTTTTGCGAAGAAATCTGCACTTTCACAAATCGGCCCAACTACATCCACAACTTCAGTGTCATCGAGTCGCAAATCTTCATTTCGCTGTAGCGGGCCAAATTTGTCAGCAACTTTAACGGGCCAAATGAAGTGGAAGGCATCATACAATGGCGGGCGAATTAAGTCATTCATTCCGGCATCTACAATAACAAAGTTTTTCTCGCCGCCCTTTTTGAGATACAAGACCTTTGTTACTAAGATGGCCGCGTTGGCTGCGATGCTGGCACCCGGCTCAAGGATAAGTCTCAGATTCTTGCCCTTTAGTAACGGTACAATGGCAGCAGCGTAATCAGCGGCTGCTGGTGCTGTGCCAGTTACGTAATCAGCGCCGTATCCGCCGCCGATGTCCAGTGCTTCGATGGCGAAACCATCGGCGCGCAGTTCTTCAATTAAGGTCAAAACTTTTTTTATCGCCTCAACATAAGGTTCAACAGTATGCCCTGCGGACCCTAAATGTATGTGAATTGCACATAAATTCACGAAATTTTTTTTGCCATAATCTGCAAAAACTTTTTGTGCCCGCTCGATATCGACACCAAATTTCGTTTCCTTTTTTCCGGTTGTGGTATAGGTGTGTGTCTTTGGATCGACGTCAGGGTTGACACGCAGAGCGGCTTTGGGTTGTTTTACTTCTTGCTTTGCCAGTTGGATCAGGTTCTCGAGTTCAGCTTCGGATTCGATGTTGAAGTATGCGACCCCCGCGTTCAGCGCCTCGATGATTTCGGTGTCGGTCTTGCCGACGCCAGCGTAAACTACCTTTGATGGATTGCCTCCAGCTTGTAGGACGCGATACAATTCGCCGCCGCTGACGATGTCGAAACCGCTTCCGGCTTCGACCAAGAATTTCAGGATGTTCATATTGCCGCAAGCCTTAACGGAGTAACAGATCGTGGTATCGAGTTCGCTGTAGGCTGCTTGGATCTTTCGCAGATGATCCTCAAAAGTGGCTCTGCTGTAGATGTAGACCGGCGTGCCGACTTTAGCAGCAATTTCTTCCACGTCTACGTTTTCAGCAAAGAGCTTACCGTTCTTATAATTGAAATAGTCCATATTCCTAACTCTTTTTCCCTGCGGAACTTATACGACCATATTTCAGCATGAGCGAGGCTGCCAGTACACAGTATAAGAGACCGAGGGTTAATTGCAAGAGGAGACTCAGTGATATGTACAGGCGTTGTTCGAGGGCGTATCGTGGAGCGCTTGCATTCAACGTGGCTTATACGAGTAAAACAGAAGGTCCTGCCGAAGCGACAGGACCCTCTATTCTAGCATAGTCTGCCGCAATACTGACCTCATCAGTTACGGCATGCTTGAAGTTAAGCGGTTATGCTATCTTTTCTTTTTCTTCTTAGCTTTCTTCTTAGCCGTTTTCTTCTTAGTCTCCTTCTTGGCTTTCTTCTTGGCTTTCTTCTTCGTTACTTTCTTCTTAGCTTTTTTCTTTTTCGCCATTACTGTCTCCTTTCAGTTGGTCGTACCATTTTGTATTTAAGTTAACATGATAACAACATTGTAATACTAAGCCGGTGTCAAAGATTCTGTCAATCAAATTATAAAAAAAATTAACAAATATTATCATACTGTTTATCGTCCAAATGTCCGAGAATACTCCATAAAATTTTTTGCGTTCGCCCTTTTACACAACTCCACCTATTGTTTATCATGCCTTTCGATGAAACGATACAACTTGTTATGTTTGACCTGTTCCGTCTTTCGTCAGTGTTGTTTGTGGGCCAAGAATTTTTTAACGTCTTTATGTGATACTTTTTTCGAATAACACTCAGTTTACCTGTTAATTATTTTATGGCTGAAAGAAAAATAGCCTTGCTTGGTGGTACGTTCGATCCGATTCACGTCGGTCACACTGCCGTTGCTGCCGAGGCAGTCAAACATATCGGTGCTGAAAAAATCGTTTTCATTCCCGCAAAACATTCTCCGCTGAAAGGCTTCTTTCCGATAGCGAGCGATGATGATCGGTTTAAGATGATGGCTCTTGCGATTGCCAACCAAAAGAGTTTCGAGCTAAGTGATTGCGAGTTGAAAAAGCCGGCGCCGAGCTACACTTTGGAGACTGTACGGAAATTTCAGGCCGACTACGGCAATGAAACTTCACTCTATTGGTTGGTGGGCGCTGATAGTATTGACGATTTGGCTCATTGGTACAAGATTGTCGAGCTAATTGATGAATGTTATTTGTCGGCTATGTATAGGGCCGGCTGCGAACCGCCGGATTTTACCAAATTTGAGCCCATTTGGGGCCGCCAGCGCGTCGAAAAACTCCAGCGAAACGTTATCCAGACACCTCTGATTGATATAAGTAGCACGGAGATACGGGCCAGATTAGCTGCCAGCCGTGACGTAACCGATGTGCTGCATCCAGCCGTCGCTGACTATATCCGCACACATGGCCTGTATCGGCGGAAAGTCAAACCGTAATAATCAAGCGCAGGTAAGGTATGCACTCCGCGCGGATAGAAAAATGGTTGTCTTCCCCAAATCTTCAAAAAAAGAGCTTTAACAGATTTTGTGTGCGGGTGTAAACTAACAACCAAGAGGTTCTGTTACCAAAGCTTTGGATATTTCTGACTTTGTGACAAAATGTTCGCTGTGCTATGAGAGGATGAATGATTCGTATTTAGAAGTGACGTTTCGACAAGCCCGTTTGTCTGTTGCACCGTTTTTGCTTAGGGCTACCGGAAAAAACCCCAGATTTTGGCCGTATAATCATCGATAATACGCCAATAATCACTATTGTTTAGCTTTGCCA
>DAOWID010000311.1 GCA_030641115.1 Planctomycetota bacterium
CTTGGCAAACCGAGAGATGCTTCAAACGACATGCCAAATCGTCGTTATTTGGCGTGGCGTTTGATCAGCTCGGTAGCAATAGCGAAGCTTCTTGCTTTCAGAACAAGCAATCTCCCTCCCTCGAAAGAGGGTGGGCAGGGAGATTGCGGTCGTGCGAATCAGGTGGATGGTTATGAGCACAAGGCGGTTTCGTTGAGGCGTCAGCCTTTTATCCAACCCTGTTTGGTTCCGGCTCGTCCGGGTTAGGATTTAGGATTTAATATAATTGCCATAACCGTGTATATAACAAGCTGTTATCAATGTCCGCCAGGGTTTAAGCAGCGTTGTACTATTAAGAAAATCCGCTTTTTGATTTTCTTAAATAACCGTTCAACTATTTGTTAAACAACAACTTACTGTCTAACAAGAAAAAAACGGAAAACGATTCTTTCTCGTCATTGAATAGCGCTCCGCCAGCCGGTTTGTTCAATTCTTTTGAACTCAGCCTCAATATCTGTTCCCTCATAGAAGGACAGCCATCCCCGTAGCCGATGAATCTGGCCTGGCTCCAAATCGGGGAATTTTGGGTCCGAATGAAAGCATGGGCACCTCTCATTGCCCCACGGCCGGTGACAATTCTCCCACGCGGTAATAATCCATCGTTTGCCATCGATGCTTCGGCAGGCAGCGTATGGATCCCTGAACACCTTATTTTCGTTAGTCTGCTGCTCGAATCCCGCTGCCATCTTCGGCATCACGCATATCTGTATTCGTAGATCGCTGAGCTTCTGCTTGGTCCCATTCTTGAGCCACATTTCCATTCGCACCACGTCACGAGTCGGCTTGACCTTCGCCCCGAACAGGATTTTATTCGGCAGCTCTCGCTCAATATCCAGTATTCCGTCGGCGTGCCGATTCCACTCCAGCTTGGGTAGCTCAATAGCCTGCTTGGTCCATATAGTATCAATATGTGTATGGGCCAGATATGTCAGTCCTAAGTTCGACCATATAGCTTCCGGCAAATCGACTACAACGTAGCTTTTTGGATCCCATGGTGTAAAGACACTAAACTTCGTCTCCCGCTGCGGTTCAATCGCCCCCTCCAAAAACCCAATCCGCGGATGCCGTCCACCCGGATATGCCAGCACCAGCAACGGCGCATCCTTCTCTCGTTGTGGGTGATTCTCCGCCCGGATGTTGAATTTGTCTTTCGCGGCGATGATCTCCTTCTTCGTCAACCCCGTCGCGGCAGCTACTTCGTTATCCGTGAACCGGTGATACAGGATCATATTCTCGAGCCAATACTCTAAATCCGTCTCAGCCCTTGGCCTTCGATAATTTACTCCCATCCGTTTCAATTCACCTGTCTGCCCGGCCGCAGGCAGCTTGCCCTCAAAATCCTTTCCGTAAATCTGCATTGCCTTGCCCAGACCGGTCAGATTAATGCCGGAAGACCGCCTCCAAGAATGCGTTCGAATTCTACGTTGCAGGACAGCTATCAGAACACAGGAAAGTGCCAAGACAACCAAAACACCTACGAGTACTCTGACTACTGAACCCGATTGTTTCTTCTCTTGTTCGTTCCTCTCGCTCATTTCATCCTTTCTAATTTCTATTTTCCTCTGCGCTCTCTCCGAACTCAGCGATCAAGCATTTTCCGCAAAACGGTCATCAGCGTCCTCGGCTCAAAATAATTCGCTGCAAGACGCAAATACGCTGTTTTCGGCTCTGTAATTCTAACATTAGCTGACACATCTGCAAACAAAGACTGAGCTTCTGCGCCAGGTTCTTTTGCAAACGAGAACACCAGGTTCTGACCGGAGGCAACGATACTCTTTATATCCCATTTACTTGCCGCAATACGCAGTTCGGCTAATTCCAGCAACAGCTTGACCTCGTCCGGCACCGGGCCATAGACATCGGCCAATTCGCTCTCTATCTGCTTCAAATCTTCGCCGGTCCGGGCCACGGCAATCTTGCGATAGACATCCATCCGGTGCCTGTCGATAGGTATGTAATTTCTCGGTATGTATGTGGCAAATCCCAAATCGATAGTCGCAGTCGCCAGGGCGAAGCCCTGGACTGGATCAAAGCCGACTTCGTCGGCCTCGACCGGCTCGTCCTTTCCGCCTGCGGCGGACTTGACCGCATTTGCCAGCAGCTCGCAGTACATCTGGTAGCCAACCATTTGAATATGTCCCGATTGCTCAGGCCCTAAAATATTGCCCGCCCCGCGGATCTCCAAATCCCGCAAAGCAATTCTAAAGCCGGCCCCCAAGTGCGAATACTCTTCAATAGCTTTTAGCCGTTTCGCCGCCGTCGGCGTAATCGGCCTTGAGACCGGCAGCAACATATAAGCATACGCCCGATGCTTATACCTTCCCACCCTGCCACGGAGCTGATGCATCTCCGCTAACCCGAATCTATCAGCATCGTTAATGAAGATTGTATTCGCGTTTGGAATATCCAGCCCGGACTCGATGATGGTCGTACACACAAGCACGTCCGTTTCGCCTAATACAAAGTCTATCATCGCCGTCTCCAACTCACTCTTGGGCATCTGCCCGTGTGCGATAGTGACTTTCGCATCGCTGACCAGCTTCTGAATCTCCCAGGCCTTTTTCTCAATCGTCTTGACCCTGTTGTGCAGAAAGAATACCTGTCCCTGACGATTCAACTCACGGCGAATTGCCTTTCTTATTAGCTCTCTGTTATAGGGTGTCACGGTGGTTACTATACTTCGCCTGTCCAACGGTGGCGTCGCCAATGAGCTTATGTCACGCAGACCAAGAAGTGACATGTGGAGCGTCCGCGGAATCGGCGTGGCCGTCATCGTAAGAATGTCAACGTTGACACGCAGCCTTTTAAGTCTCTCTTTGTGCTCAACACCGAACCGCTGCTCCTCGTCGATTATCAAAAGCCCCAAGTCCTTGAATCCAATGTCTCCACTCAGAAGCCGGTGCGTCCCGATTAGTACATCGACTTTACCCGCCTTTGTTCTGGCGATTATGTCCCTCGCCTGCTTCGGCGTCTTGAACCGGTTCAGGACCTCGATACATATCGGAAAATCTGCAAACCGCTCGGTGAGAGTCCTGCCGTGCTGCACACACAGCACCGTTGTCGGCACAAGCACCGCAACCTGCTTTCCGTTCTCGACCGCCTTAAACGCCGCACGCATCGCAAGCTCGGTTTTGCCATAGCCGACGTCACCACAAAGCAGTCTATCCATCGCCACAGGTTCCCGCATATCGGCCTTGATGTGGTCAGCGGACGTTGTCTGGTCGGGTGTCTCCTGATAAGGGAAAGACTCTTCAAATTCAGCCTGCCAGTTCGAATCCTCCGCGAGCGCAATACCTCCCATCGTCTGCCGCTTCGCCTGGACCTCAAGCAATTCAGCGGCTAAGTCTCGAACAGAGCGAGCGACCTTTTCCTTCTGTTTCTGCCACCTCTTCGAGCCGACCTTGCTCAGTTTCGGTCGTTTCGGACTTGTCCCTATATACTTCTGCACCAAGGCAATATTACGGACAGAAACCTGTATCGTAACGCCATCTGCATACCCTATCGTAAGATACTCACTCGTCCCGCCCTTTTCCTGTATGTTTTTTATCCCCAGGAATTTGCCGATGCCGTAAGATGTGTGCACAACATAGTCACCTTGCTGCAGATCGGAGAGCGTATCGACCGGTGCCGTTGCCCGCATCGGCCGGCCTCTTCTGCGAAGCGCATACTGTCCAAACAGCTCGTGGTGACTTATTACAATCGTATTAAGAGAATTGATGACAAAGCCCTGATGAATAAACCCCAATGGCAGCTTGAAATTGGCCGGAATTCTTGTGTTAATCTCCTTTACTATCTCGCTCACCCGCTTGACCTCAGCCGGACTTTCGCAGTAAAGCAGCACCTTTTTACCCTGTTTCGCCTCGTTCACCAGTTCCTCCAGTGCTGCCTTATGTCCCGCCCACAGCGAAGTTGCCTTACGTTCGAACTGCTGCACGCTTCTAACGTCCACCTTGAGAAAATCACCCGGCTCCGCTGTGGCAAACCTGCATATATGTAGTTGCGTAAATTTCTCCGCCGCCTTGTAAATATCTGCCCAGCTGTAGAGCCGGCCCGGTCCTTCTATCCGCTCCAAAAACACGTTCGCCACTTCTTCAATGTCACTCGGCTCTTCAAAAATGATTATAGTATCTTTCGGCAGGATGTTCACGAAAAGCTCTTTCTCCTCGTCCGAACCACCACAAACTGCCGAAACAATATTGACACTTTCTATCTGTTCGCTGGAACGCTGCGTATCAAGATTGATCTCACGGATGCTCTCTACAGTGTCACCGAAGAACTCAACTCTCACCGCCTCAGCACTTTCTGATGACACACTCTCTATCGTGTACTCCTCACTGCTCCCCCTTTTGTCATTCCCGCGCAAGCGGGAATCCATTACACCATCGCAAGTAGTTTCCCCTTCGTCATTGCGATCTGTTCCCCCATCCCTGTTGCACACTGTTGCCCCATTGTCATTGCGAGGAGCGAAGCGACGAAGCAATCTCATTTTCTTTCCAATCACCAGTGGTGCGTAAATATCAACAATTCCGCCGCGTCGGGCAAACTGGCCCGGCAGATCTACCCTTTCCACACGCTCGAAGCTGTTTTCCACCAGCCACTCAACAACCAACTCCGGAGAGACCGTCTTATTGACTTCCAGCCGAAGACAACTTTTTTCCAGCGCTTCTGGCTTAGGAATCGGCTGACAAAGCGCCTGTACCGATGTAGGAATAATAAGCGGCGACGTCGAACATCCGCTAAGGCGGAAGATACGAGATACGAGCCTTAGCCTTTCAGTCCTGGTCTCATCGGTGGCGTCCGCAAGTTCTTCCTCACCCTCCCAGGCTGCCAGAGCCTCAATATTCTCAGCCCCGAACGTATGCAAATCGTCGACAGCCTTGTCGGCATCGTCAATATGCGGGCAGATGTACAGAATTGGCCGACCTACTGCCTTGGATATGGACGTTGTCAGCAGGCGCGCAAAGGACCCCCACGTCCCCTCGACTTTAACCGCCCCTTCACCTTTCGTGGCCTCAAGTCGGGAGACTATCTCAGAAACCGTTTTGTCCCGTCTAAGGTCCATACGCCCTTGCACTTCAAACCACAGTATAACCTACGAGAACCTTTTACACCAGAAACTCTCCGGTGCGTATTCCTCATATATAGCGCAGTTCATGAGCTCTCCAAAATTGCAGGTTAGCCCCCGGACCTGTGCCGGGGGTATTCCTCCGAAGATCCACCGTAGCCGGGGCAGACGCGGCAATCTCGCGTTTAGCCCCCAGATTTACTCTGGGGGTCCTCACCATCACTTCAATGGCCAACCGCCGCGCCTTCCCTCAAATCTTCGCCTGGGGGTGGCATGATTACGACGGCATTTGATGCGGAACGTTTTTCCCAAAAAATTTATTTGCGGCTTCTCCGGGCATGGGTATAGTGTAAACCAGCAACGGTGAAGCAAGACATCTTGGATTTGTCCTTAACAAGAATGGCTTTGGACACCAAACGGTGGCTCTCATGAGTAAATAAACAGATATGAATTTGAGGAGCGAATCATGAATAATCCAACAGTGTCTATTAAGAAGTGTTACGGATTTACATGTGCAGGGGGCGCACATGGGCATATTAGCTTAACGAATGACGGCCGAGCCGTTATGTTGTTGCATAACGATGATCAACTTAAATTCCAAGTATTCACTGCTCACCCAAATGAAACAGCCGAAGCGCACGCGAAGAGGCATGTGTGGGAAAACATTGATGCAGAAGCTGATTTCTTCGAAGACCGCTTTCTTGACCTGTTAAATTGGCTGTTGCACATCACATAGATAAAACCATTGCGTTGGAGGTACCGACTGTGTTACGTGGACCAATTAGGGACGTGCGAGTAAACAGGGCCGTTTCCTCCTTCAGGCTCCGTTCATGACCAGTAGGACGTGCGAGGCACAAAAAAGAGGCCGAAGCCGTAAATAGACAAAAATAGAAGAACTGAATAAGGTGACATAAGTAGGTAAACGCAACTATTTTGCCCCCTATTCTACCCGCGATTATTTCGAGAAAGCGTATCGTTAAACCCATAAGGACAAATACCGTTATGAGAAAAGGCAAATCAATTATGGATAATTCAATTCTACCGATACTGCCTGGAATCCATGTCACAATTTTAAGCATCCTTTTTGCTGTGTTGATTGTATTCTACTTTTATTCGGAACAGACTGTAAGCAGTCTGAAAGAACAGATGAACGATTTGAGAACAAAAGTAGCACAGACAATGTATAATCAGCCTCGCTTCCCACTGAATTCTTCTGAGTTAGAAGAGTACTTCAAGGATAATACTCTAAATCAAACGAATATTGAAAAGAAATTATGGGAACTTTCTTCTGTTATGGGCAGTTTAGAGATCACAAAGACAGCTCCTCCGCACCCTCGTATGGGCGAAGACTACATAGAGAAAACCATAGTTGAATCTGCAGAGCAATTATTGAAGATGATAACTGTACTTACTTACGTATACCCATATTGTGAACGACCTAAAGATGCAAATGGTATTCCCACTGGGATTTCCAACATTATTAGAAAAGACTCCACACCAGAATGGAAACGAGACCTCATAGGTCTAAATTTCTATCTATCTTGGTTCTGGCAAACTAGGGGCGATGGAATTACTAGACTTATATCGGAATATGATGCAATCTCTGCTAAAAAAAATACAAAGCAGAGGACCAGATTAAATTTTCCACAATTTGTAGCTGATTTTTTCACTCAAGTTCAATTCATACAAACCCAGATTATCCCGGAACTAAGTGAGAAATCATATAAATTGAATTTTTATGAAAACAAGTTTAAAATAAAGACACGTCTTGTCTTTGCCTTCTTGCTATCAATCGTCATGTTAATAGTGGGAGTATTTTTGCCTTTGTTTTTCCATCTGTACATCAAACCTCCTTATATCAAACAAATCGAACTGGTCCTATTAATAGTAACCGTTTTGCCTTACTTGTGTATTCTTCTCTATTATTTAGAGAAGGCCCTTGAACTTGAGTTTAGATAATATCCAGCAGAGATGAAAAAGCGGGGACAGCGGGGCTGTTGAAAAAGCTGAGATTGCTTCGGCGCTACGCTCCTCGCAATGACCGTGAGTATCGAGTATCGGGCATCAAGAATCCAGTATCACATTCAGAATTGATCATTTCTCTGTGATCTCTGCGTTCTCTGTGGCTGATTTTTCTTCATCCCAATTCGTGTTAACCTGTCCTGAGCAAAGCCGAATGGATTCGTGGCTAATCATCCCCTCCGCGCAATCTGTGAGACTTGTCCTGAGCGAACCTGTCCTGCCTTGCCCTGAGCCTGCCGAAGTCGCGAGACGTGCCTGTGGCGGGGGACCCCGTCGAACCACAACCTCTAATCTCTAATCGAGTCGAGAATCCGTGTTCATTCGTGTTAATTAGTGGTTAAATCTCTGCAATCTGTGGTTAAGAATTTCACTTGACAGACAACTATTGGCTCTGTATAATATATATCTAACTAAATTGAATAATATCGTAACAGCAAGAGCAAGGAAAACAGAAGTCAGAAGACAGGACACAGGAGACAGCAAAATCAGGGCAGAATCGACACCCAAACTACGATTGAGCATGCCACGCAACTTGCTCTACAATTGTCGAGAATCCTCTACAAATCGGCCTATTTTTGCAAAACAAACCCAATTTCCAAGACACCCAAATGAACGTAAAGTCAGTTTTTACAAAGGATTATGAAAATGAATCCGTCTTCGGAGTTCAGGAAAACAAACCCAATCAAACCCGCGCTGGCATTACGCCAAATGCGCCATTGGTTGCCGTAATCTTCACTACCTTCTTGCTACGGTTTCTGCCTCATATACTCCCTTCAAGTGTTACCCTGATTTGAACCAGGCCGAAATATCTGGTTGCTGTTTTCCTAAAATCTTGTTAATAAATGCACCTACGTTATGCCGGAAGAAGCCAAAAAGTATCGCGTTTTCATCAGTGCCGCTGAGCCAAGCGCCGACGCCCACTGTGCAGGCTTGATAACTGCTTTGCAGCAAAGAAATTACAATATTGAATTTATCGGCGTTGGCGGCCCAAAAATGGCCGAAGCTGGCTGTAAATTGCTCGAGCATACTACCGCCAGGGCCGCAATGATGTACAAGGCATTTGGCCAGGTCGGCTGGTATTACAGACTCATAAAGCGCATAACTCGTTTCTTAAACACCAATAAGGTTGATTTGGTCATCGTCTGCGACTCTCCCACCTTCAACTTCCACATCGCCAAAGCCGCCAAGAAGGCAGGCATCCGGACGCTTTTTTACGTTGCGCCACAGTGTTGGGCCTGGGCTGCTCGGCGAATTCGCAAGCTTCGAAAATACTGCGATAAACTCTGCTGTATACTACCTTTCGAGCAGGATTGGTTCAGCCAAAGAGCCATTGATACAACCTACGTGGGCAATCCACTGCTCGATGAATCGCAGGCTGACCCGCATAGCTACAGAAAAAACTACGCGGATTTTGAGCCGAGAAACCTACGGTTAGCCCTTATGCCCGGTTCCCGAGCTGCTGAGATCGACTCGCTCTGGCTGCCAATGCAACAGATTGCCCTGCGCTTAAAGCAAAAACATCCCGGCGCGACATTCGCCGCTGTAGCTGTAGACGCTGAGCGAGAACAGATCCTCAGAGAGACACAAATCCCCGGCCTGGAGTGTCAGTATACTATTGGCGCAGTCGCGGATGCTGCTAACGCTGCTGACTTTGCCTTAGTGGCGAGCGGCAGTGCCACGTTGCAGGTGGCGGCGGCCGGTTGCCCAATGGTCATAATGTACCAATCCAGCCGGATTCTGTGGCATCTGTTAGGATGGTGCGTGGTGAAAACAAAATACTTATCTTTAGTCAACATCCTGGCCAGCAGAGAAATGGTGCCGGAATTTATGCCATACTTTAGCTCGATCGAACCGATTGTGCAAACTGTTGAGCAGCTCTTAAAAGACAAGGACAAGCTGGTTCAAATCAGCGGCGAGCTGATCGAGCTGGTCGAGCCATTGGCTGAGAAAAAGGCCCGCGAAGAAGTCGCAAAGATGGTTATCGAAATGCTGCGATGAGGATCAGCAAGATAAACAATTTTGGGGTGGGGGAAGTTTGCGCAAATTAACATGGGACGAAATTGCAATTATTCGGAATTAGGGAAAATTGGAGTTTTTTGGGATTTTGTTCGGAGGATTGGGCATCCTAATCGTTATAGATTGCCCAGATTGACGCAATTTCCGTGAAATGCGTCGCTCTTGCGGTAAGATAGGTAAAATGTCGGTCTGAATTGAGAAAGTGGGCGTGAAAAAAGCGTGCAAAAACGCGCGCAAATTGGTATGAAATTAACAAAAATTCGCAAAAGCGCGCGCTTTTTGACTAGAAATGAGTAAAAATTTGGCACTTTTTCAAATTAACATTTTGTTAGCTTAGGCAACGTAGGCAAGGTTGATTCGGCCACAGAGGGCACAGAGAGATATAGCCACGAAGGCAGAAAGGCACCAAGAAGCTTCAATTATTAACCGCGGAGGACGCTGAGAACGCGGAGAGATATTGGCCACGAATTGACACGAATCAACACTGATTCACACGGATTTTCTTGCTGGACAAGATAACAGGATGAACGGGATTTTAGATGGTAGAGATTAGTGAGTGGTGAGGTACTCGATGGGGGATGGAGTTTGCGTTTAAGGAGAGGGAGGGTTTTGGGGTATAATGGAGGGCCCAAAAAAAGGTTTACCCCATTGGGCTCTTGTAAAAAAGCCCAATGGGGCAGTGCCTGCGAGATTTCTTTCGAAATCCTGCTTGTTATGACAAGCACGCAGACACGGATCAGTTATAATACATTTAGATATATACCACATATAACCGAGATAAGTCAAGAAAAAAGGCGAAAATTTTTATGGAGCGGAGTTATGAAATCTTACACGTTAGGGCTGGATATTGGGTCAAATAGTATCGGCTGGGCAATAGTTGAGAGGGGAGAAAAGCCATCAATTATTGATTTGGGAGTGAGAGTCTTTCCTGAAGGTGTCAGTAGAGACACGAAAGGATTCGAGAAATCAAAAAACGCGACCCGGCGGGAGGCAAGAGGATCGAGACGGAATCGGTATCGAAGGACGTTACGTAAGAACCGGTTGGTGAAGGAACTGAGGACAATTGGATTCTTGCCTGAAGATAGGGTGAAGCTTGAAGAACTTTTGGCCAAGGACCCATACGGGCTCAGAGCACAGGGACTTGATGAGAAACTTGAGCCGTGGGAATTCGGGAGAGTTCTTTATCACATCAACCAAAGAAGGGGGTTTAAGAGCAATCGGAAAAGCGGCAAAGTAAGTGAGGACAACAAGGTGGCGAAAGGGGCAGGTGAGTTGCAACAAAAAATCAGGGACGCTCGTTGTCGGACATTGGGCCAATACTTTGCGAGCATCAATCCGGAAGAGAGGCGTATCCGTGAACAGTATACGTTTCGGTTCATGTATGAGGAGGAGTTCGATAGGCTTTGGGAGAAGCAATCGAAATATTACGCGGATATCTTAACGGAGGACTTGAGAAAGAAGGTTGGCGACGAGACTATATTTTACCAGCGGCCATTGAAGCGAGCAGATCACTTGATTGGTGAGTGTGATTTAGAGCCGGGAGAGAAGCGTTGTGCGAGGGGCGACTGGTATGCGCGGAGGTTTAGGGTGCTGCAGGATGTTAATAATCTAAAGATTCACAATCCGGACGGGACAGAACCTAAGCTAACGGATGAGCAACGCCAACTTGTTTTGAATGAACTGCTCAAGAGTAAAGAAGCCTCATTTGCCAAGCTGAGGAAAGTTTTGGGCCTTATGGAGACGCAGGAGTTTAACGCTGAATACGAAATAAACGAGAAGGGAAAGAAGAGAGACAAGCTCAAAGGTGATATTTTCAGTGCCTCAATGCGAAGTAAGAAGATATTCGGCCCGAAGGTGTGGGATGCAATGGATGAGTGTGAGAAGATAAGGCTGAATGAGTCGCTCGTTGATTTGGACGATGATGAGTTGATGGAGAAGATGATAGGGCAGTACGGTTTTACGGAGGACCAGGCCGAGAGAGTTTTGAAGATATCGCTGCCGCAGCGATACATGAGCTTTTCGCGCAAGGGAATCCAGAAGTTACTGCCTTTAATGGAGGCAGGCAAACGAACCGACGAAGCAATAAAGGACGCATACCCTGATAGAAGCAAGAGCGGTGAAATTGAGATAAAAGAGAAACTGCCTTTGCCGCAGGATTTGCGGAATCCGGTTGTGAATTGCGCATTATTTGAGGTTAGAAAGGTGGCGAACGGAATTATTCGCGAATACGGCAAGGCAGCAAGAATTAAAGTTGAAATGGCGCGAGATGTGAAGGGGTCGGCAAGGGAAAGACGAGAAGTGCATTTTAAGATGCTGGCAAATGAGAAGGAGAACGAGGGTGTTCGTGGTGTTTTAGTGCGAGAGATGAATATTTTGAATCCGAGTCGCGATGATGTGATCAAGTATAAACTTTGGCAGGAATGTGGAAAGGTATGTCCGTACACAGGTAAGGCAATTTCACAGACGGGCCTTTTCGGGGATAATCCAGAGTTTCAGATTGAGCATATTTTGCCTTATTCAAAGAGTCTGGACGACAGCTTTATGAACAAGACGTTGTGTTATGTTGAGGAAAACAGATTGAAGGGTAATCAGACGCCATACGAATTCTACCACGGCAATCCAGAAAAGTTCGAGCAGATAAAACAGCGTGTCAATAGAACAAGGATGCGGTACTGGAAGAAGCAGAAATTCTGGCAGAAAGGAATCAACACAGACGAGATCATAGAACGTGAGTTAAATGACACGCGATATATTTGCAAAGAGGTCATAAAATACCTCAAGCAAATTTGTCCAAACGTTACAGGCACACGGGGTAAAGTGACTGCTGAGCTTCGTTATCAGTGGGGATTCATTAAGGACCGTAATGATCATCGGCATCATGCAATTGACGCAGCGGTTGTTGCGGTGACGCAGCCGAGGCATTTGAAGGAACTGGCGCGAAGTAAGTACTCTGTGGGACGGATTTCTTTTAATCCGCCCTGGCCTAATTTCCGGGAAGAGTTACAGGAAAAGGTCAGACACATCAACGTGTCGCACCAGGTGAGGCGAAAGGTGTCTGGCGCACTTCACAAGGAGACGAACTACGGGCCGACCGGCAAGAAGGATGAGAAGGGGCAGGAGTATTTTGTTTATCGCAAGAAGTTGGAGGACTTGACTGTGCCGATGGTTGCGAAGATTGTAGATGACACTGTTCGGGGGATTGTTAAGAAACGTCTCCATGAGCACGGGATTGACCTGGATAGGAAGCAGAACATACCTAAAGAGGTATGGAATGAGCCGTTGTACATGAAGACGACAAAGACTGATAAGAAGGTTCCCATTAAGAAGGTGAGAATAAGGGACGTGAAGAATCCAGAGAACGTAATTCTAATGGTTGACAGAGAGGGGAAAACCTATCGTGCGGTTGAACCAGGGAGCAATCATCATATTGAGATCTTCGAGTACACGGACAAAAAGGGGAGGGTAAAAAGGGATGGCAGAGTGGTTACGATGTTTGAGGCGGTTCAGAGGAGCCGGCGAGGCGAAGCCGTCGTGCAGAGAGACCATGGCGCTGGCAAGAGATTTGTGTGTTCGTTAGCAATAAATGAGATGTTTATGCTTGAATTAGGTGACGGTTCAAAGTTGCTACACCGAGTGCAAAAAATTAGCCAGAACGGACAGGTTTTTTTGCGCCCAGATACTTATGCTGGAGACTTAAAGAAGCAGAAAGCAGTGAGTAAACTGCCCAATCAATTAAAGGGTTACAAGGTAACAGTTGATCCGCTCGGGCGGGTTTGGCCGGCGAACGATTAGATATTTGTGCCATTTTCTGCGTAAAACGGGGTGAGATTTCGCCGATATATAATATCGGGAGAGGTGCTTTGCAGAAGATGGTATCAATGATTAAGCGTATTGTGGAGATTTCGTCGGCAAGGACGCACTTATCGATAAGGCACGGCCAATTAGTCATTAAGGAAAACGGCGAGGAGGTTTCGAGCATTCCGTGTGAAGACCTCGGGGTATTGCTCGTTGACCATCAGGCGACCACGTATACACACTGCGTTTTCACTGAATTGTTGCGTAACGGAGCAGCGATTGTTCTGTGCGGAGGGAACCATCATCCGGCTGGGATGCTGCTTCCTATCGAGAGTAACAGCTTGCAGACGGAGCGGTTTGGGCAGCAGATAGAGGTAAAGGGGCCGGTCAAGAAAAGACTGTGGAAGCAGATTGTAAGGGCAAAGATTAAACATCAGGCGAAGTTAGCTGGCAAGGACAGTGAGGTTTATAAATCTTTGATGGGCTTGCGTGACAGGGTTCGTTCGGGCGACCCGGAGAATCTTGAGTCACAGGCAAGCAGGAAGTTCTGGCCTGTTTACTTGCAGGACGTGGATTCGACAAGCTCACCACAGGTTCAGTTTCGCAGGGATATTAACGGGCTGCCGCCGAATAATCTTTTGAATTATGGCTATATGGTGATGCGTGCGGCAGTAGCGCGTGCTCTTTGCTCGGCGGGTCTTTTGCCAAGTCTGGGGATCCATCATCGAAATCGATACAACGCGTTTTGTCTTGCTGATGATTTAATTGAGCCCTTCAGAGGGTTTGTCGAAGGGAAGGTCAGGGACATCTGCTACGAAGATGGTGTGCCGGACGGACTTACGCAGACGATCAAGGCGAGACTGTTGGAGGTATTGTATGAGCCGGTGGCGATAGCAGGATTCAAGGGGCCTTTGATGGTGGGGCTTCATCGGACGGCAGCATCGTTAGTGAGGTGCTTTGCAGGTGAGCAAAAAGAGATTGATTTGCCAACATTATAAAAAAGAGATTCTTCACTTCGTTCAGAATGACGTATGGATGTTATGATCCTAAGTGGGTATAGAGCGGTGTGGATATTCGCTATGTTTGATCTGCCAACTGATACGAAGAAGGCGAGGAAAGATTATACGTATTTTCGGAAGAGTCTTTTGAGAGACGGCTTTAGTATGTTACAATATTCGGTGTATGTAAGGCATTGCGCGAGCGAGGAGAATGCAGATGTGCATTATAGAAGAATTACGAATTTTTTGCCTCCAGACGGTGAAGTTCGCCTTATTACCGTTACGGACAAACAGTTCGGCCGGATGGAGACTTTCTGGGGGAAAATGCGGAAACCCGCCCCTCCAGCACCCCGACAGCTCGAGTTATTTTAGCAATTTTAGCCTGCAAGTCCTTAAAGTCAAAGGACTTGCAGGCTAAGTATTATAACTGATCCGTGTCTGAGTGCAAGCCACAACTTTGGCGGGATGGTTGCTTTAGGCCAGGTATTATAACTGATCCGTGTCTGAGTGCAAGCCACAACTATGCTTGTTCAGAGGCAGATTGTACCGTTATTATAA
>DAOWID010000395.1 GCA_030641115.1 Planctomycetota bacterium
ACTCTACGCTGGTGCCATCCTCTGCAATAAGAAATACATCCAAGTCTTTAGACCACCAATGCTCAATGCAGACCTTAACATTGAGGTCACTGACAGTGTCGTTGCCTGTGATTTCGATTGTTGAGGTGGCAATTCCCTGGTCCGGGATATCTTTCGGTACGTCAACTGCAACTGGATAGTAGCTACAGCCTGCCTCATCATCACACGGCCCATCGGCTGTAATGACCAGGCACCAGGAGTTCAGCGTCCCCGAAATAAGCCATGCATCATCCGTGACTTCGAGTGTCCAGGTTCCCGACATACACTTGCCGTAAAAATCGCTCAGCTCGCCCTCGGGACGGTAGCGACCCGTAAATGGCGCCGAGCCTTCCTTAATCGACAGCGGTGCCTCGTCATCCAGGACGGTATCGAAATTCTCTCCATCGCCTCCAACATCTGTGAATAGCTCAACCCGCGTACCATCAGGTCCGGTGAGAAAGACATCCAGGTCTTCAACCCATATATGGCTGATGTCGAGCTTAACGTCTAAATCCGCAACTGTATTGTTGTCTGTGATCTCAATTGTGGAGATCACCGTTCCCAAGTCCGGGATATCTTTCGGCACATCCGTTGTGCAATATTCACCGCCATTATTCGGTTCATGTTCGATGACCACGCACCAGGAGTTCAACATTCCTGAAACAAGCCATGCATCGTCCGTGACTTCAAGCGTCCACGTTCCTGCCCTACTCTTGCCATCAAAGTCGCTAAGGTTTCCTTCCGGCCGATAGCACCCGGAAAACGGTGCTGAGCCCCCTGCAATCGGGCGCGAGCACTCATCATCAAGTACTGTCCCAGAAAAATTATCCCCATCGCCTCCAACATCGGTGAACAACTCCACACGCGTCCCGTCGGGCGCTACCAGAAACACGACCAAGTCTTCAACCCACGAATGGTCGATGTCAAGCTCCACGTTTAGGTCCGCAATAAGCCTGCTGTCCGTGATCTCAATCGTCGAGGTCACGGTTGCCAGGTCCGGAATCTCTTTCGGCACATTCATTGAGCAGTATTCGCGGATGTTGTCCGGTGGCGGCGTAGTTCCACAGACACTCTCATGCTGAATGGCCTGCGCTAAATTGATTCTCGGTTTCGTGATATTTGCCTTGGGGTCAGTTATATTATCTCCCGTCGAAGTTAAAATGCTCCTGATCTCACCAGGTGAAAGGTAACTTCCCGTGCACGCTTTGGCGGCAGATTGGAGACAGGCCAGAGCTCCTGCTATATAAGGACAAGCAGCCGAGGTTCCGGCAAAACCATCGTAGTAGTCGCCAAAGGAGTAACCATCCCAACCTGCTATATCTGTGGTGTAAGTAAACTGGCCCGGAGCAAAGATATCCAAAAAAGAAGCTGTATCTGACGAGCAGGACACTACGTCTGCTGCTGTAATGTCCAAGCAACTGTAGCCCGTGGAGCACCACAGGTCAAGCTGGGCGACACACGATTCAGGCTCGACACATGGATACAGCGTGCCCAAAGCTGCATCCGAAACTTCTCCCACAGAGATGACATTACTCAGGCAAGCCGGACGGACAATCGAATCACAATAACCGTCATTGCCTGAAGCCGCCACTACCGTAATTCCAGCGGCCACAGCATTATCAGCCGCCTCTGCCCACGAAAACGACGAGCTGTCGCACGCGCTATAATACTGCCCAGTCCCGATGCTCGTGCTGATGACCATAATCGGATGCGCGGGGTCATCATTCTTATGGGTGATACACCAGTCCCAGGCGGCGATTACACTGTCACTATATATATTGCCGCTACTATCTTCGACTTTCAAAGCGTAAAGCGTAGCGCCATAGGCAACCCCACCAATGTAATCTCCCATTGTCCCCACACCTCCTGCCGCAATCCCCGCGCAGCAGGTCCCATGTGCTGCATCATCCTTGGGGAACGGATCCAGATCCATGTCACCAAAGTCGTAGCCACCGATGACCTTGTCATTAGGGTATCCGCCTGCCCCCAGTTTTGGATGACTATAGTCGATCCCGTCGTCACAGATAGCGATCGCCACTCCCTGACCATTGTAGGTTAGCCGACATGCAGAGGCATTAATCAGAGGAATGCCCTGGTTAGTAGTTTTTTCAAGAATATAGACTGGTTCAACCGACTCCACTCTCGGATCTTCCAGGAGTTTGTTGAGTCCCTCGAGCGAGAGCTCTCCGGAGAAACCAGGTTGATTGTCAAACCGTTGTCGCAATTTGAACTCATTTTTGCTCAGTGTAGACAATACAGGAGCTTGAAGAGCCTCCACCTGTTTATGTAACGCCTCCAATGAATCCACAGCATTCCAATCTGTTGCTGCTTCGATCTGTCGGCGTTGAGCTAAATTAACGATTACTTTCACTTTGTCTTTGCCCTCCTGGAACCTCATCATAATCTCTTCCGTATTAATGAGCTTTCCATCATGCGCTTGTCCAGCTCGGCTCACCGCACCAAATCCCAGCCCAAGAACCCAAAGCCAAACCAATACTGTTACCGTTGTCGTTTTCATTTGTTCCTCCTTCAAAAAACTCTCACTGTTTCACGACAAAATACAATTAGCTTCCAAAAATCCTATTTCAAGATTAGCCCATATTGGATCGCCTCCTTTCACTAATAGCGGCGCAATAAAAAGGGCACCGCTACATCGTGCCCAGTCAAGGCCCGCCAGAGCCTGCAAGGAACACGCAAGCGATGCCCCTGTTGCCAGGGGCACCGACTCTTGTGCATCTCCTTGCGTACAAAACTGGCGGTTTTGACTGGAATGTCAAAAGTTCAGTGCTACAGCGCATATTCACTTGTCAAAAGCCGAGACAATCGAAAAGAAAATAGATTAGATTGCCAGAGCTTGCTTCGCAGTCCTCACAATGACCTTAGTGCTTTCCAGTAACATAAAACAAACGACAAAACAAGGAAAAAGTGCAAGAAATTAGCCGCATCTGTAAAATCCGTGCTTACAAAGGCGAAAAGGCCAAAAAAAGGCTGGAAAAGCAATGGCGCGTCGTATATCGTATTGCGTATTTCGTATGTCGTGGTCGGAAAAAACTAATAGAATTAGCCACAGAGGCTATGAGATTCATACTTATTGACAAGATATTGTCGGTGGAGCCGGGCAAGGAAATAAGGACGGTCAAGAACGTTTCTCTCGCTGAAGAATATTTAGCTGACCACTTTCCCACGTTTCCGGTACTGCCCGGCGTGCTGCTGCTGGAAGGGCTAATTGAATCGGCAGCCTGGCTCGTGCGGGAAACAGAGAATTTTGCTCACAGTATGATATTGCTTGAGCATGCAAGAAATGTAAAATATAAAAGCTTTTTGGCGCCAGGCTCGCAAATAGAATATACTGTCCAGGCCAAGACTATCGAAGAGAACGTCAGCAGCTTTGCCGGCTCAGGCGAGTCGGACGGCGAGCGAATCGTCGAAGCAAGATTCGCCTTGAGGCACTTTAACCTGGGTGCCCAAGATTCAAAGATGGCAGCGCTGGACGCAAAGATAATAGAAGATATGAAAAAGCGATGGAAGCTGCTACAACGGTGAATCACGGAATAGTTGTAACAGGTGGATTCCTGCTCCCCGATCAGGTCGAGGACAAGTTTCGCAGGAATGACACAAGTGAATACTGGAGGCAAGAATATGGCAAAGAGTCGGGACGAGATATTCAAGGATGTTCAGGAGGTGCTGGTCGATGCGTTGGGAGTCGACGACGATGAGGTTACAACCGAAGCGACCCTGATAGGAGATCTGGGCGCTGAGAGCATTGACTTTTTGGACATAGTCTTTCGCTTGGAGAAGGCATTTGGGCTGAAGATTCCCCGCGAAGAGCTATTTCCGGCTGAGAGCCTGATGAATGACCCTGAGTTTGTCAAGGACGGCAAATTCACCGAACAAGGGCTGGCAGAATTGCGGGCTAAAGTGCCGCATACCGACCTCTCAGGATTTGAGGATGACCCCGATATTAACAAATTGGGTGATCTGTTTACCGTGGAGGCGATTGTAAATTACGTTGAAGGCAAGCTGAATGCTGCTTGATAATGGAGAGAGCGTCTGCGAGCGTTAGCGGCAGGATTGTGCAAAGCCAACCTGCCGTTGTTTACTATGGTGGAAAGATGCGTTGGATCTGGATAGACAAATTTATTGAGTTTCACAGCGGCGAAAGTGCGGTGGCTGTCAAGAACGTAACGCTCGCCGAAGAGTACCTGCACGACCATTTCCCCGGCTTTGCCGTAATGCCGGAAACCTTGATGATTGAGGCAATGGCCCAGACGGCGGGGATACTGGTCGGCGAGGCAAAAAAGTTTCAGGAAAAGGTTATCCTTGCAAAGATAAAAAAAGCGGCGTTCTTTGACTACGTAAGGCCAGGCGATACAATCAGAATGGATGCAAAGATTGAGTCTATTACGCCCGAAGCGGCAAGTACTTCCGGCAAGATTACCTGCTCAGGCAAGCCAATCGCCGAGATCGATCTGATGTTTAGCCACATAGACCAGAATCTGGCGGGAAAACAATTCCCGGAAGAGAATTTTGTGTTCACCGGCGTATTCGAGTCACTTCTACAAGATGTACTTCTGACCAGCACTAATTCCAGCGAGGCCGAATCGGAGTAGCACTGATGAATTCAGCTCGCGTGGTAGTAACCGGCCTTGGTGCAGTAAGCCCACTCGGATTAACTGTTAGTGATATGTGGGAGGGTCTTTGTACCGGTCGATGTGGGATAGACAAAATCACGGCGTTCGACCCCGTGGGCTTTAGCTGCAAATTAGCTGGCCAAGTCCCCGCCTACAAGATACAACAACACGTTCCGAAGAGCTACCGCAAGGCCACGAAATTGATGTCCAGAGACATCGAATTAGCGGTTATTGCGGCCAATGAAGCTCTGACCGATAGCGGGCTTGTTACAAAGGCCATCGATCCCGATAACGTCAACATCGATCCGACACGTGTGGCAATCAACCTCGGTGCTGCCCTTATAAGCTGTGATCTGGTTGAGCTGGCTCCCGCTGTGGCCGCAAGTGCTGCCAACGGCAAGTTTGACATTCACAAATGGGGTGAATCGGGCATTGAGTTAGTGCCGCCTTTATGGCTGCTGAAGTATCTGCCCAATATGCTCGCGTGTCACGTAGGTATTATTCATGACATTCAGGGGCCGAGCAATAGCATCACTTGTGCCGAATCGTCTGCGCTTCTGGCGATAGGCGAAGCAGTTCAGGTTATCGCGCGCGGAGATAGTGACATCGCTTTGGCCGGCGGCGCGGAGGCAAAGGTTAATCCACTGATCCTGATTCGCCAGTGCCTGACAAAAAGGGCCACCAGCGAGAACAACGATGATCCCGCTTCTGCCTGCAGACCTTTTGATGCTGATGCCAAAGGGTCGGTTTTCGGCGAAGGGGCAGGCGTGCTGATACTTGAGAATCTGGACAATGCCCGCGGACGAGGTGCCAAGATTTACGCCGAAGTAGTCGGTACGGGCCAGAGCAACAGTATCAACCCAGTGTACGAGCAGCTTGAACCGGATGGCAAGGGTATTCAGATAGCCATTGAAAAAGCAATCGCAGAGGCCCAGATAGAGCCGGATGATCTCGACTTGATTATCCCGCACGGGACAGGTATACCTACCGATGACTTGGCCGAGGCCAACGCAATCCAGGCCGCTCTTGGCGATGCAGCAACAAAGATACCTGTCTTGCCAACCAAGAGTATGCTGAGTAACACCGGCGCCGCAAGTGGAGCAATTGACACTGTTGCCGCTGTTTGCGCTATGGCCAACGACAGGACACCTGCTGCGAAAAACTGCGACACAATGGCCGACGGTTGTAACTTGAACATCGTGATGGAGTCGCAACAAGCTGATCTGCATCATGTGCTGTGTTGTAGTTACACATTCGGTGGACAAACAGCAGCCATAGTGCTAAGACGACCTAATTGAATATCCAATATCTAACACTGAATGAAGAAGTTTGAAGTAGAGACACAACGCCAAGAAAACTCAATGGGGACTGATGAACGCAGGAAGAAGTACGACCTTGAGGATCGTTTGATGGCTGACCGTGTTGTAATAACTGGAATGGGTATCGTTTGTCCTTTGGGCAACGACGTCGAGACACTGTGGAAGGCTATATTAGCGGGCAAGAGCGGAGTGGCTAAAACGACCATTTTCGACGCCTCAACCTGCCCGACCACATTCGATGCCGAGGTCAAAGATTATGACTTCACGGAATACACAAAAAAGCCACAGCTTCATGCGCATGGCAACCGCGGCTCCAAGTTTGCTGTTGGCGCAGCGGTTCAGGCCTGCAAACAGGCCGGACTTGATGTGGAGACATCTGAGCCTGCCGACGGAATAGACCGCAGTAGACTCGGAATATATCTTGGGGCTGGCGAGGGCTCTGTTGACAACGACGTATTTTTCGCCGCAATTGTGGAGGGATGGGACGCGGAGAAAAACGAGATGGACTGGGGACGATGGGCCAAGGTGGCTTTCGGCAGGATGGACCCGATGCGTGAACTTGAGCAGGGCCCAAACATGCCCGTTGCTCATATCGCAATGCTCACAGGGGCACGCGGGCCGACAAGAAGCTGTCTGACCGCCTGCGCAGCCAGCACTCAAGCCGTTGGTGAAGCGATGATGCTGATCCGCCGAGGTGACGCGGACGTGATGATTACAGGCGGCACTCACTCGATGATACATCCCTTGGGTACAATGGGATTCAACCGCCTTACCGCCATATCGACCAGAAATGACAGCCCCGAGACGGCATCAAGACCGTTCGCGGTTAGCAGGGACGGTTTTGTTCTCGGCGAAGGTGCAGCAATAGTAATCCTTGAATCGCTAAGCTCAGCGAAAAAAAGAGGCGTTGAAATCTTAGCTGAAGTCGTCGGCTACGGCAGCAGCTCAGACGCCTTCCGCATTACCGATATGCACGAGGAAGGCAGAGGTCCAATACAAGCAATGACGGCTGCCCTTGCCGATGCGGGCATCAGCTACAAGGATGTGGACTACATAAGCACGCATGGCACAAGCACGACGGAGAACGACTCGATAGAGACTATTGCAATCAAAGCGGTTTTCAAGGAAGAGGCCAAGAATATTCCTGCCAGCAGCGTCAAGAGTATGCTCGGCCATTTAATTGGTGCGGCGGGCGCAGCTGAGTTGATTACCTGCGTTTTGGCGATACGCGACAACATCGTTCCGCCGACAATGAATCTGAATGACCCTGATCCTGAACTTGATCTGGACTATGTGCCAAATGAGCCGCGGAAGTGTCGGGTAGATATTGCGATGAATGAGTCTTTTGGATTCGGCGGACAGAACAACGTGGTCATTGTTAAGCGTTTCACATGAACCGTATGTTAGGTGCCGGCGTGCGAGTGACAAGCGACGAGGGATGGATTATGATTGACGTCAGTTAGAGGGGACGGTACACTTGGCGATGCGTGATAGCCGCAAGTGCCGGCTTCGTTACCAGCAGGAAAACGACAAAGTGAAAGGAGAAAAACCATGAACAGATCAGTTATCATGAAGCTCGGGGTGTGTCTTGTCACCGCAGTTCTGGTCTGTGGGTGCCAGAGCGTCGGCGGACCTTGCGACGAAGAGCTTATTAACTGCACAATGACTGATTGGAAAGCAGCTCTGATAGCCCAGGATTTGGACAAGGTCATGGCGGCGTATTCTGAGGACTATACGTCCACAAGAGGCGGCAAGGACTCGGTGCGCAAGTTCATGACAAGGGTCTTCGAAGAGGGCTACCTGGACAACGCCAAGGTCAATCTCGAAAAGGTCGAAATCGCGACTGAAGGGGAAAAAGCTGAGTTTGGTCCCGTTGAGTTTATCTCTGACAGGGGCACGTTTAGGCTCGAATACACACTACAGAAAGAAGATAAGGCCTGGCTTATCGTGGGTTCCAGAGTGGTAGAGCAGTAGTGTTTGAGTCACCATGATTGATATTAAGCAAATACGCGAGACTCCCCAAAGGTTTAAGGACGCCTGCAAGGCAAAAGGCTTCGAGGTCGATATCGATAAGCTGTTGGCACTCGATGACCAAATCCGTCAAGTGAAGAATGAATTACAGGATATAGCTACTGAGAAAAACCGTATCGGCAAATCAATTCCAAAACTCTCAGGAGAAGAGAAGGAGGCTGCTTTTACCAAGCTTATGGAGTTGAAAGAGAAAGAGCAAGAACTTTGGATTGGAGGACAAATCAGTATTCGCTGGCTCCATATGGAATTAGGGGAAACGGAAGCTAAGTTTGATGTTGATGATGCACTACAAGAATTTGACCAATTGATGCGGCTTGTGGCACAGCCAAGCGACGAAGATGTGCCATCAGGTAAAGACGATACGGAAAATGTTGAAATACGAAAAGAAGGTAAAGTAAGACAGTTCGATTTTGAGCCTAAAGATCATGTGCAGTTGGGGCTGGACTTGGGGATCATAGATATCGAGCGAGGCGTTAAATTAGCTGGGACGAGAAACTACATCTTAAAAGGTGACGGGGCGCTATTGCACTGGGCGGTTCTGCGGTTTGCGATGGACTCTATGGTTGCTAAAGGATATGTGCCCTTCTCGGTGCCTGTTCTTATGAAAGATGAGACGATGACAGGCACCGGTTTTTTCCCGGGCTCCGAAGACCAGACTTACCGGATGGAAAAAGACGAGCTCAACCTGGCGGGGACCGCTGAGGTGCCGCTGACAGCCTACCGCATGGGGGAGATACTAAGGGCCGATGAGCTGCCTCTAAAATATGTGGGCTTGTCGAGCTGCTTTAGACGTGAAGCCGGTGCCGCCGGCAAAGATACGTACGGGCTTTATAGAATCCATCAGTTCGACAAGGTCGAGCAGGTGGTTATCTGTGAAAACAGTATCGAGCAGAGCAACAAGTTCCACGATGGGATTTTGGCTAATGCTGAGGCCGTAATGCAGGCACTGGAGCTGCCCTACCGTGTCGTAAATGTTTGTACGGGCGATCTTGGAAGAGGTCAGGTAAAAAAATTCGACATCGAAGCGTGGATGCCCTCGCGTGGGAACTACTGTGAAACCCACAGCGCGAGTAAATTTTACGAGTTTCAGGCCAGAAGAATGAATCTTCGGTATAAGGACCCTGCGACAAAGAACAACATGTTCTGCCACACGCTAAATAACACCGTGATCGCCTCGCCGAGGATACTGATACCCATTCTGGAGCTTTACCAGAATTCCGATGGCTCGATAACAGTCCCAGAAGTTCTTCGCCCGTACATGAACGGCAAAGAGAGAATAACAAAAAGCTAAGTCTGGTGATTTGGCTGGGCACAGGCGATCTAAGAAATATCAGATTAGGAGCATATCATGCGAAAAGTCGCTTTGCTCTTCCATACAGTAATACTCATAGTAAGTGTCGCTGCTGTCGGCCTCTCAAAGACTTACGATGTAGTGATAACATCAGGCCAGATATACGACGGCTCCGGTGGCACATCATATGTTGCGGATGTCGGAATCAAAGACGGTCATATCGCAGCTATTGGGCGGCTCCGGCCAGATGCGGATGTGGTAGTTGATGCACGAGGTCTCGCAGTTGCGCCGGGCTTTATCAATATGCTAAGCTGGGCGAATGAGTCTCTCCTCCATGACGGCAGGTCGCAAAGCGATATCCGCCAGGGTGTGACTCTGGAAGTGATGGGTGAAGGTATGTCAATGGGGCCTCTCAATAAAGCGATGAAGCGGGACATGCGCGAAGCTCAGGGCGACATTAAATTCGGCATCGAATGGACCACACTCGGTGAGTATCTCGAGTATCTTGAAACAAGAGGGATATCAACCAACATAGCCTCTTTTGTGGGCGCA
>DAOWID010000070.1 GCA_030641115.1 Planctomycetota bacterium
ACAGATGTAGAGAGTAAGTTAGTGAAGAGGAAGAGTGAGCTAAAGTGCCTAAAGTACCTAAAGTGAACTAAAGTGGGATTCTCTCCACAGGACGCCCAATGGCGGATACTGGATACTCGATGCTCATGAGTGGTTAAATAGTTCATTAGTTCATAGCTCGTATTGCGTATCGCGTATTGTGTATTGCGTATTGACCATATACGGAACACCATTAGTTAATGATAAAATTTGACTTGGGCGGCTTGCCCGATTCGTGCGGTTCTCCGCTGTATGCGGCGCCTGCTGGCGTCTTACGTTTGCCTGCTGGCAAACATATAACTACATTAACATATTATCAAACACTGGTCAACCAAACAAAGAAAAGATATTCACCGCAGAGATAGCTGAGAACGCAGAGAAAGATTTAGCCACGAATTAACACGAATGGACACGGAGGAAAATGAAAGGTTAAAGTGCAAAAGGCAAAAGCACAGCGCAAAGCTTAAAAAGTATGCCCATAGATCTGACAGGTCGTAATTGACCTAATTCTTACTTGACGCTGAGTCCGGGCGTGTGGTATACTACATATCAGCGATATCGGGAAAAGGCGTTGATTGGCCTTTTTGTGGAAAAATGGGGGGTGGAGGATGTAAAAATGAAGGAGGTAATAACGGCACGAATCCTGCGGATAATCCCTTTACTGGTCGCAGTTTGCGTTATCGGGGTTCCTGCTCAGGCCAAATACGGCGGCGGTACGGGTGAGCCGAACGATCCGCACCTGATTTACACGGCCGAGCAGATGAATGAAATTGGGGCTGATTCCAATGATTGGGACAAGCACTTCAAGCTCATGGCAGACATCGATCTGGCAGCCTATACCGGAACAGATTTCAATATCATTGGATATGGGGTAGGCTGGTGGGCCTCTCCTGATAACAAGAAGCCGTTCACCGGCGTTTTTGACGGCAACGGCAGAAGCATCTCAAATTTCAGCTATAGCTCTACCACAGAGGAATCATACGTAGGGATTTTCGGTTACGTTGAACGTGCAAAGCTGGAGAATTTACGTTTGATCAACCCAAGTATAAATGTCGAGGGGGGAACGTACGTCGGCTCACTTGTTGGGGTATCTCACTACGCAACTATCACCGCATGCTACGCTCAAGGTGGCAACGTCTCGTCCCGCAGCGAAGTCGGCGGACTGGTAGGCATTAATCGCGGAATGGTTACTGAGTGTTCCTCATCAGCTACGGTTTCGGGATACGCCGGAATCGGCGGCCTTGTAGGTTATAACCATTATGGGTCAATCGGCAACTGCTATTCGTTGGGCAGCGTCTCAGGAACGACAAGTGTAGGGGGCCTTGCGGGATACTGTAGCTCTCAGGCAACAATTGCTCATTGTTATTCGGCCGGCAAGGTGCAAGGGACTGAGAATGTCGGGGGCCTGTTAGGATTGACGCATCAGGGAGAGATATTGAATTGCTTCTGGGATGTTGAGACGAGCGGACAAATTAGCAGTGCCGGCGGTATAGGTAAGACTACCGCCGAAATGCAGACTGCGAGTACCTTTGCTGGCTGGGGCTGTTATGCAGCCTGGACGATCAGTGAAGGGCTTGATTATCCCAGACTTCGGTGGGAGAATATGCCCGGAGACATGCTTACGACAGCCTCATTTCCATCAATTGAAGGCAATGGTACTGAGGACGACCCGTACTTGATTTACACCGCCGAGCAGTTCACTACGATTGGCCTATTCCCGTGCGAATGGGATAGGCATTTCAAGCTTATGGCCGACATCGATTTGAGCAGCTACACATGGGCAACGTCCAATACCATCGGCCGATACGTTCATTATCCGTCCCCTGGCTATAAGCCCTTTTCGGGCGTATTTGACGGCAACGGACATAGGATTTCACGCTTTAGTTGCTCTTCCGACACAGCCCAACAATATATGGGAATTTTCGG
Source organism: Planctomycetota bacterium (assembly GCA_030641115.1). Taxonomy (GTDB): domain Bacteria; phylum Planctomycetota; class Phycisphaerae; order Sedimentisphaerales; family Anaerobacaceae; genus DAOWID01. The sequence continues at coordinate 1,945 of DAOWID010000070.1, forward strand.
TTATGCTGAGGGTGCGGAGATAAAAAATCTGGGGTTGGTTGAGCCTAACATCGAGGCAGAGGAACAGTTGGGTTATGTGGGTCCTCTGGTTGCCTGGCTCGAGAATGCAACCGTTTCAAACTGCTCCGTCGAGGGTGGCAGTGTCTCGGGCGGCAGTACGGTTGGGGGGCTCATAGGAAGAAGCTATTTCGGCACAATCACCAACTGTAGTGTCAACTGTATTATCTCAGGTGTGGATGAAGTTGGTGGGCTGGCTGGTTCCCACTTTGGCACAATCACCCATTGTGCCTCGAGCGGCGAAGTCTCGGCCACCGGACAGCGGATAGGTGGGCTGGTAGGACGCAATTCGGGCAGCATAAACGAGTCCACTTCGGAGGCCAGCGTATCGGGAGTGAACCAGGTGGGGGGCCTGGTTGGAACACAGTGGGGAGGAAGAATTATCGATTGTTGCAGTACCGGCAGCGTTATAGGCATAGATCAAGTTGGGGGACTGGTTGGAGGCAATAACGGCACCATAGCGAATTGCTACACGACAGCCGACGTTTCTGGGGTGACATACGTTGGAGGATTCGCTGGCCAGAACGGCCTGAACCTTTCGGACGTGGTGTTCGGCGGTCTTATATGTGACTGCTACGCCACAGGCAGCGTCTCGGGCGAGACATGTGTTGCCGGGCTGGTGGGATACAACGATAGGTGGGGCGCAATCTCCAACTCCTACGCCGCCAGCAACATTTCAGGAGTGAGCGAGGTCGGTGGCCTGGTGGGTCAAAACCGCAAAGGTGAGGTTGCCGATTCTTTCTGGGACGTCGAAACCAGTGGCCAGTCAACCAGCGCCGCCGGAACTGGTAAGACCACCGTCGAGATGCAAGACCCAAACATGTTCATGAACGTCGGTTGGGATTTTGTCGACCAGCCAGACGGTCCTGATGATATCTGGGGCGAGCCTGCCGGGTCTGGGTATCCAGTCCTGTGGTGGCAGCTTTCGGCTTTGCCGTTGCTACCGACCTTTTCGGGCGGGACTGGAGAGCCAAATGCTCCATACCTTATCGCCACTGCTGAAGACCTGAACCGGCTCGGCCATAATCCAAGATTGATGCGAGCACACTTCCGACTGACAAATGATATTGATTTAGAAGGCGTCGATTTGTCCATTATAGGCAACAGAGTGTTTCCATTCCGCGGTGTGTTCGACGGTAGTGACAAGAAAATTCTCAACTTCAGATGTTCCTATGCGGGCGTGGATGATATTGGACTATTCAGATGCGTTGGGCAGGCCGAGATCAAAGACTTGCAACTGATAGACCCTAATGTCGATTGTCCGGCAGGTGACCGCATCGGAGCACTGGTGGGGTGGGCTTCTGGCACTATAAAAAGGTGCGAAGTTGTAGGAGGGAGCGTCCGAGGAAGTTGGAGCGTCGCCATGCTCGTTGGTGAAAATTCCGGTCAGATCGTCGAGTGTTTTACAACAGGTTCTGTTGTTGGCTCTCAGAATGTCGGAGGGTTGGTCGGACGTAACTATGAGACAGTTGCCGGTTGTGGAGCATGGACACACGTATCGGGTAGCTGGTCGGTGGGAGGGCTTGTCGGCAGAAACGCCTATAACAGCTTGGTGGAAAACTCTTTTGCCGATGGAACAGTCATTGGGAAGCTTGATAATGTTGGCGGGCTGGTCGGAACGAATGGCGAGAATGCAACTGTTGTAAATTGTTATGCGGCGGGCACTGTCACTGGCAGGAACGACGTGGGGGGGCTGGTGGGCAGAAATATTAGGCCTTACACGTGGCCAGTTAAACCTACTTTGATATATAACTGCTACGCATGGACCCAAACGGAAGGTGAAAGCGAAGTAGGCGGCCTTGTAGGCACTAACGCTGGGTGCGTGTCGATGTGCTATGCTATGGGCAAGGTGGTAGGTGAGTCTGAGGTAGGTGGGCTGGTGGGACACAACCACGAAGGTGAGGGTACGGTTACAAGTTCTTTCTGGGATACTGAGACCAGTGGCCAGGCAACCAGTGACGGTGGGATGGATAAGAGCACAGCCGAGATGCAGATGGGTAGCACCTTTACAGATGCTGGCTGGGATTTTGTGGCAGAGAGTGTAAATGGGACAGACGATATCTGGGCTATCTGTGAGGGCGTAGATTATCCTCACTTGGCCTGGGAGTTCGTCATCGGGGATTTCGACGCTGATGCTGATACTGACTTGGCCGACTTCTGCATCCTTGCTGAACATTGGCTTGCAACCGACGGGAGCTTCTGGTGCGGCCAGGGCTGTGATCTAACCAACGATGGGAGCGTCAACTGGCAAGACCTGATGGTCTTCGCGGAGAACTGGCTCCGGCATACACCACAATAGAGGTGTTCGACCTTTCCGGTGGAATTGGAAGGTTTGCTATGCATTGTTTGATTCGAAGACAAGCGTTAGCTGTAATGTCGATTGCTGCGTGTCTTTTCTTGTACTCGGCCCTTATGGCCGAGCCGGTCCGTTTGGAGGAGGCACAGAAGGTCGCTGACACATTTTTGAGGACGTGGAATGCGGACCACCGGCAGACCCTACAGACGCTTTCCATAACAGCTAATGGCAGGACCGCCAGCGGGCCACCGGCCCTTGCCGGGTTTCGAGAGATCTGCAGCGATGACGGAACTATTCTCGCATACGTTGCCGAGCTGGAGCCATGTGGGTTCGTGGCTACATCAGCGGACACAGATATCACTCCGATTGTCGCTTATTCGTTCAGGGGCTCTTTTGCGGCTTACGGGGACAGAAACAACCCCCTATATCGCATGTTGAAAGAGGACATGAAGCTAAGGGCAAAGGCATTGGCCGAATATAACCAATTCAAGACAATGGAAAACAACAACCTATGGAATCTTTACGTCAACGAAGATGCGAACCATCCTCCAAGGGGTACATTCCAGCAGTGGCCCGCGGCGGGCACGACCCGCACCGGCGGGTGGCTGGAGACGACATGGCACCAAGACTCGCCTTACAACAACTTCTGCCCGCTCGATCCGGTTGATGCCAACAGATGTGATGTGGGCTGTGCCGCGACAGCTTTGGCACAAGTGGTCAATTATCATCGGCAGTGTAACGTGCATTTCGACGAGCTTGATTCGTACATAACGTACAGCGGTATCGATATCGATGCTGACAGCAACATGTACGATTTCCCCTGTTTTGAGGAGCTGAACGAGTATCTTGCCGCCTTGCGAGTTAAATTGAGTAGACAGGCAGATCTGAACGATGTAGATGTGGCCGCACTAAGTCTTGCTTGTGGAATCGCTACCCGTATGGATTATTCCAGTGAAGGCTCAGGGGCTTCGCCATTTGATGTGCAGGAGGCGCTGCTTGATGAGTTCGGTTTTTATTGGGCCGACATGACCGGCGGTTTGTCACGCGAATTCCATCGTGTGTTGCAGGAGAACATCATCAATCAACTGCCTGCCTTATTGGGCATCAGGCCCCCGGACGGTTTCCAGGGCCACCTCTTGGTTTGTGATGGCTATAACACTAACGGTGAGTATCACCTTAATTTCGGCTGGGGTACGTCACGTCCTGAGGAAATAACGGAGGCATGGTATCACCTTCCAAGTGACCTTCCATCCTATTGCAGCGTAATTGCGGAGACTATATTGAATCTTCGACCCGTTCCGCCGAGTATTGAGGTTGACCCGGTCTCTTTGCTTTTTTATGGCGTCCCGGGTCAGGAATCCGAAGTCAAAACGCTGTTTATCAAAAACAACACTAACCAACGCATGTTGATACACTCGATAACCAGTCCGGAAGCATTTGTCGTGTCAGGCTCCGATGACGGATACTCCGACCACATAGATTCTTTTGAGATACCGCGGCCGGGACAGGAAGCTTCGATCAGTGTCAAGTTCTGTCCGGACGAGGCGCGAGGTTATTATGGAACGCTGACGATCAACTACGGCGAGGGTCACACCAAGCACGTGATTCTAAAAGGATGTTCCTTCACGGGTGGAACGGAAATACCGGCGGGCGAAGTGTCTGGAACCTGGTCAGAAGCTGATTCGCCCTTTTTTGTGCTTGGGGACATTGTAGTGCCGGAGGACGGCGAACTGGTTATTGAACCAGGGGTCAAAGTTATGTTCGCGGGACCCTATGGCATGACCATCGGCAAAAAGGCACGGTTGGTCGCTCAGGGAAATGAGAATTATCCGATAGAATTCACGACGTTGAATAGAGAGATGGGCTGGACCGGATTGCGATTTCTGGACTCTGGCGCCGATGACGTGTTAGGGCATTGTTCGATCAGCTTCGCGAAGAAGAACGCTGGTCTGATAGTGGACTATGATTACTACATCGAGGACTGGGGCGAGGATAGCTGTGGAGGAGCGGTGTACTGCTACTTATCGAGCCCGACCATCACGAATTGCAAGATCACCAATAATATTGGAGACAAAGGCGGGGCAATCTACTGCGTTGAAAGTTATCCTGTAATCAGTAATACTGTCATAGCAAACAACACTTCGCTGGGCGGCCTACCGCGGTGCGGCGGAATATGCTCTGACTGGTGGGGCGTGCCCGAAATCAAAAACTGTACCATAGTGAACAACTCGCCTGGCGGTATTTTCACGACATCCTGGGAGGGAATGGACGTGACGAACACGATTGTATGGGGCAATGACAGGTACCAGATACAAACGGATGAATCCGCGCCGGCGGTATCGTTTTGTGACGTCCAAGGTGGTTATTCCGGTGAGGGCAATATGGATGCCGATCCTTGTTTCTTTGCTCCCAGCTCCGGCGCTGGGGTGGATTATGACGGCTTATCCGCCAACTGGACGCTACGGAGCTTTTCACCGTGCATAAACTCGGGCAAACAGATAGGCCTTCCACCAACCGATTTGGCGGGGAATCCAAGGACTTACAGTGGCATTGTCGATGTGGGGGCCTATGAGAATCAATCGGACTTGCCTTTGATTACGATCTGGCCACCGGTCGGTGCGGACTTTGTACGGCTTGGTACAGATTCGACCATTGGCTTTGATATTGAGAACACCGGTAAGATAGACTTCAAAGTAGAAAGCTTGAGTATTTCCGATGCGAATGGTGTTTTTTCGGTAGTCACTCCGATTGATGATCATCTTCTGGTGCCAGGTGATTCGATCCGGATTGAGGTTAGATTCACTCCGATAGAAGAGAAGATCTACACCGCCACTCTCCTCGTTTATTCTACCAGCAGCAATGCCCCGCACAAACGAGTCGCTCTGCGTAGAGTAGGGGTCTCGGGAACGGTCGTTCCCGGTGGCCCAGTCAGTGGCACCTGGATGAGGGCTGAGAGTCCCTACACAATTACGGGAGACATCCACGTTCTCAAGAGGCGAGAATTGACCATTGAGCCGGGTGTGGTTGTCAGATTCGCAGGTCATTTTGGATTGACAGTGGGTTACAGAGCGACTTTGCATGCGACAGGCACGGAGCAAGACCCTATAGTCTTCACTCCAATAGACACTAACGAGGGATGGTTTGGCATACGTTTTGTCAATAGTGGGGCCGATGATATATTGAGATATTGCACTATTGAATACGCAAAGAAGCCGCACACCGAAGGAGGCGGTTATCTGAACCTGATAGGCGGAGGGATTATCTGCTGTGGTTCATGGGAGGACGAACCGGGCTTCGTCGTTCCTTCCAGCCCGACTATCGACCATTGTCTGATTGCCAATAACCACGCCAGAACCGCTGGGGCGATTATGTGCATGGACGAGTCGGAGGCGGTGATTACGAATAACATAATAGTCGACAACTCAGCACATCTGGATGTGGGGGGCATTTACATCTTCGAAGCCTCCACCACTATAGCCAACAACGTCATTGCTCATAATTCCGGCTTGGTCTCAGGGGCCATCATGAATCTGCGGGGATCTCCTACAATTATGAACAATACGATCGTTCACAATAGGCCGAATGCCCTGTATCTGGGAGAGACAATGTGGTTTCCAGGGGGGCCTGAGTACCCGCCTATCTTGAATAATATCATCTGGCAGAACGAAATTTACATGTCGGATTCGGCCCTGCCTGAAGAGTATGATGTTCGTTTCAACGACATTCAAAGCGGTTGGGAAGGGCAAGGGAACATTGACCTCGATCCGCTATTCGCGGATCCTAACGATCGTGACTATCACCTGAAGTCACAGGCGGGCCGGTGGGATCCAACTGCCCGCACTTGGGTCCGGGATGAGGCCACGAGTCCTTGCGTTGATGCCGGTGATCCTGATGCAGATTGGACAGTTGAGCTACCGCCCAACGGCGAGCTAATAAATATGGGCGCGTTTGGCGGCACGGTCCAGGCTAGTCTATCGGAGTCGCCTGCCGGCGATCTTGCCGACCTGAACCAGGACGGTTGTGTGGACTACGCGGACGTAATGATACTTGCAGAGAAGTGGCTTCATCAGGGCCTCCTGCCTGAGGACCTTGACAAAAATGGCGTAGTCTCTTTCAGCGATTTCTGCATAATAGCAGATGCCTGGCTGCCCGAGGAATAGTCAAAGTGATATGTAACACTACAATATATCTTAATATCGGGAATCCGTTTTTCGTTGCCAGGAATCCGAAGGACGACTCAGGCGCGGCGGGTGTTCATCCAATCCTTCGCTGCGCCGGACGGTCTAACTCACGCTGGTAACCGGCGCCTCTGGCCTCAAAGAAATCCTTAAAGCAGTCATGAATACAGGCCTAATACAAAAGGCAGGGGGAGGGACAGGGTTCGACTTCAGCTGGCTGCGTCCCACCGGCGATATAGTCACTTCCAGCGGCGGCAGAACATCAGGACCAATTAGCTTTGGCGGGATATTGGCAGAAACCACCCACGCTATTCAGCAGGGCGCTCATCGCCGCGGTGCAAACATGGGGATGATGTCAATTGACCACCCTGACATTCTACGGTTCATTCACACGAAGAAAGATCTCGCAGCCTTTACAAATTTCAATTTCTCGGTCAAGGTTCCTCACAAACCTTTTGCTAACAAAGGCTTGTTAAATGGGCGGTACTGGACTTGAACCAGTGACCTCCTGCGTGTCGAGCAGGCGCTCTAGCCAACTGAGCTAACCGCCCCGGTGCTTCGACCTACAAAAGTGCATTCAGCCAAATTCATTTTTAGTTTACACACGACAGATAAGTATTGCAAGAAAATTGAGGCCGAATTTGCAACTTGCTGGCTGTGGGTGGAAAATGGTGGATTATGACCGGTTACATTTCTTTCTATTTTATGGCATCCTGTGGTCGTCCAGCTTATCGTTCTCAGGCCGATACGATATTCCTTGCACATCCCGTCTTTGTCTGTCAATTCTCTTGACCTGTGGTTTCATTCTGTCTTTAATGCGATTCGTTGCGTGTAAAGGAAGTTCAGATTGAAAAGGTGCAAAAAGTGAAAATTAGCAAGAGAGCCCAGGATGTGCCGCCGTCAGCAACCATAGCTGTAACGGCGCGAGCGCAGGAACTAAAAGCCCAGGGTGTGGATGTAATCGGTTTTGGCGCGGGAGAACCGGACTTCGACACGCCCGACTATATCAAGGATGCCGCTGTAAAAGCTTTGAAGGCAGGCAAAACAAAGTACACGCCTGCAGCCGGCATAATTGAGCTGCGGACCGCCATCGCAGCCAAGCTCAAAAAGGAAAACGAGCTCCAATACAGCCCGGACCAGATCATTGTCAACCTCGGCGGCAAACACTCGGTTTACGAGCTAATGCAAGCGGTGCTCGACCCGGGCGACGAAGTTATCCTGCCAACTCCGTACTGGGTCACATACCCCGAGACAATCAAACTCGCCGGCGCCACAGCCAAGATTATGCAAACAGATAGAGACAACAGCTACAAAATCACGCCGCAGCAGTTGAAGGATGCTATCACTGACAAAACCGCTATGCTGCTAATCAATTCGCCCAATAATCCGGGCGGTTTTACTTACACGCCCGAAGAGCTGAAGAGCATTGCAGAGGTTCTTGAAGGAACGAACGTCATAGTGCTTTCGGATGAGATTTACGAAAAACTGATCTATGGCGACACCAAATTTGTGAGCTTTGCTTCGCTGAGCGAGGACGCCTACAACAGAACTCTGACGCTAAACGGCTTCAGCAAGACCTTTTCCATGACCGGCTGGCGCCTGGGCTATACCGCAGGGCCGGTCGAAGTCATAAAGGCAATGTCGCGTCTTCAATCTCACATGACATCGAACGCTGTCACTTTCGGGCAGTATGCAGCAATCGCTGCATTGGGCGAGCCTGCCGACGAAGCAATAGAAAGCATGAGGGTAGAATTTGAGCGCCGCGGCAAATATATGGCCGAGCGCTTAAACAATATCAAAGGTGTCCAATGCTCTGAACCGACCGGCGCTTTTTATTGTTTCCCTGATGTCTCGGGCCACTATGGCCGGACTATCAATAGCCAAAGAATTACCAGCAGTATGGACTTCGCAAAAGCACTGCTCGACCAGGCCAACGTAGCACTCGTTCCAGGCTTACCATTTGGCTGTGACAACAATATTCGTTTGAGTTTTGCCTGTTCGCTCGAGCAGATTACCGAGGGACTAGACAGACTGAACGAGTGGCTGACACTTGACGATATACAACTCAGGGTTTAGTATTAACGACAAAGCCAATGGTAAATGAAGAAATCATAAGTGAAATATACAGCGACGCAGAAAGCCAGGAACCGAGAATTTCCAAACTGGCGGTAACGTCTATGGCGTTTGGCATACTCGGTACTTTCTCCTCTGGGGCTATGTGGATACTATCCTTTGACAGTCTTTTTGCTATACGGAGTCCCCTTATAATGGCCCTCTTTTCTTGCGGTTTTGCGTGAACAGCTAAATTTTCTGTTTTTTGGGTTTTCTTTGCTCGCGTGAACAAATTTTCAGACCGATAGACAGAATAGGAAAATGGCTCGATCAGCAAAAACGAAGAAGCGCCCTACTTTGTCTGCTCTACGAGCGGAAGCACCGCCCACTCCTCAGCAGCCGAAGCGGCCGATAAAAACACACGAACACAGCGCCTTCTCTGGCTGGCCAATGATAATAGCCTGGGTGGGGATGCTCATTTTCGCCCTGCACGCCAGCACGCACATGGTCGCTGCGGGTGATACCTGGGTCGCAATGGCTTGTGGCCGACACTTTGTCAATCACGGAGTGGACACGGTTGAACCCTTCAGCGCGAACTCACACAAACCTGGACCAACGCCAGAGGAAATCGAGACGTGGCCAAAATGGGCCCAATCGATTGCTAACAAATTCGACATCGAGACCGTTAAGCGTTGGCATCCTACCGGCTGGGTCAATCAGAACTGGCTGACCCACGTGATTTTTTACTGGCTGTCCACGACTCTCGGCTCCGAGGAAGATCCGCACTTCAATGCGCTGGTTTATTGGAAGTTTGCGATCTACATACTGACCGTGATTTGTGTTTATTGCACCGGCAGAGTATTAGGCGCCAACCCGGCTCTCTCGGCCGTCTTCGCCTGCTTTGCAATGTTTGTTGGACGCTCATTCCTCGACGTGCGGCCTGCCGGGTTCTCCAATCTCTTGGTGGCTGTCTTTTTGTTCATACTTGTGCTGGCCAGCTATCGAAACATACTATATATATGGCTTATTGTCCCGCTATCGGTTTTCTGGTGCAACGTTCATGGCGGATATATCTACACATTCATAATGCTCGCCCCGTTCGTGGCTTTACACCTCCTAACGAGCATCTCCAAAAAACGATTTGTTTCCATTGGCCGAAAGGGCATATACCATACAATTGCTGCTGGGTCCGTCGCTTTCTTAGCTGTAATCATATTCAATCCGTTTCACTTAACGAACCTGACTCACACCTTCGTTATCAGTGCCAGCGCACACGCCGAAAGGTGGCGTGACATCCACGAATGGCATCCTGCCTTCGAGTGGGACAACCCTGTCGGCACCGCTGTACCGTTTCTGATAGTGTTCATCATGGGTTTGTTCCTCTTGCCGTTCTGGGCCGTCTCCTTGATATTGACTTCTCATTCCATGCCCCGGCGCCGCAAGCGAAAAGAAATCGAGCTTGACGAGTATCAATGGCCCAAAATCGATTTGCCGCTCATGGTCATCGCTGCCCTCACTGTTTACATGGCCATTCGTTCACGCAGATTTATACCCGTAGCAGCTATCGCAGCTTGCCCGATCTTGGCGGTGTTCATTAACCAAATAGTCTCAGCAATTTCCGCAACCCAAAACTTCCAGAGAAAAAATCGTCTGGCGGTCTCGCCAATGCTGCCCAACGTTCAGTTGTCATTCTCGATTGCCGGAGCAGTAGCGGTAATTCTCTTTGGCGCGTGGTGGGGGCTCAAATTTAAGCGTATTTATCTTGATGCCTGGCCCAGTGACACAAAACTCAAGTCGATATTCATGCGGATGACCGCCTCCGATGCCAAACCGTTTAACGCTTGTCGGTTCATAAAGATGAACAAGCTGCAAGGGAAAATGTTCAACTACTGGACCGAAGGGGGCTGCATCGCGTGGGGGCAAGAGCCTGATCCGGATACCGGTCGAACGCCACTACAGTTATTCATGGACGGCAGAGCACAGGCGGCTTACAACCGTTCGGCTTTTGACCTGTGGACAACGATAATATCTGGCGGCCGGATTACAGCCGAGAAACTCGCAATCGCCAGGGCCAGAGGACGTAGTATGACCGCCGACGACTACGAAGAAATCGGCAAATGGATACATGGTCAGCTAAAGGACCGCGAGGTCTGGGTCGTCCTGATGCCGGCAGCAGTATTTAATGACCCACGGAAAAATTCGTATTACTTCGTAAAGGCGCTCGAACACGATCCCAATTGGCGACTTGTCTTCTTGAACAACAAGCAAAAGCTTTTCGTCGATGTAGCAACTCCGCAAGGCAAAGAGCTTTTCGAGAACATGGGCGGCAAAACCGTTTACCCCGATGATTTCTCCAAGAGTCTTACGCTTGCTCACAAAATGTTATTATCTGCCGCGCACTGGGAAGAACAAAGACGGCAAATAGAGAAAGGGGAAAATGCCGCGACGGTCAAGCTGAACCGTGAGACTGCTACTATCAGGACAAAAGAAAAAGCCGTGGCCCAACTCAAGAAAAAACTGGCTGGATTGTCAGAACAGTTGGATGGCCTTACGCAACGACTTCAAGGCACACAACAACAGGGCGGCCCAGAACTTGAGGAACTATTAAAGCAGAAGCAGCAGATAGAAAAAGCGATAGAAACCACAGAGACTGAGCTGGAAAATGAAAATACGGCTATTAAAGCCAGCGAGAAGGCCGTCGCCGAGTTGAGAGAACAACTGGCTGAACAGTCAGAACAATTAAAGACCGTTCAAAAATACCTTATGGTCGTGAGTAGACAGGGACTTGATTTTGCGACCAAAGCCTTCAAGCTGAATCCGTCCCCAGCTCCAATGCTGGAGATAGTCCTTGTTGCCGGCAGAATAGCCCAGTTGAGGCCCCATGTCACCAATTTCTGCAAAAATCTATTCGACGACTTTGAGAAAAATCAGGGCCAATACAGCAGGCAGGACGGTTATCGCCTTAGGCTGGGAGCCGTACGCATAGCATGTATCCATCTGCAGAGAATCGCTCAGGCAACTAAGAATACAGAACTCGCGACACTCTACAGTGACAAAATAACAGAGTATGATCGTAAACGCGAAGCGTTAGCCAGAGAAAAAAGGTGGTAAGCGGTGACAGTCGAATCTCGTGAGCAGGGACCTGCGACTCGTGACTCATCTGGTCGCCGACGAGCCGGCAGCTACGAGTGACGCACGATGAATTCTATCAGTGTTTTTTTCCCTTGCTATAACGAACAGGACAATATCAACCGCACCGTTGAAGGGGCGCTTGGCGTCCTGGAAGAGCTTGGCGCCGACTTTGAGATAATCATTGTTGACGACGGCAGTTCTGACGCCACCGGACAGATTGCCGACGAAATCGCCGGCCGAGATAGCAGGGTAAAGGTGGTGCACCATCCCACGAATCTCGGTTATGGTGGCGCGTTGCAATCCGGGTTTAAGGCGGCTACAAAGCAGCTCGTCTTCTATACCGACGGTGATGGCCAGTTCGACATAGACGAAATGCCGCCACTATTGCCGCTGATGAGCCAGTATGATATCGTCACCTGCTACCGTCTAAACCGTCAGGACTCGCTCGTTCGCAAGATCAACGCCTGGTGCTGGACAAAGCTGGTTTGCCTTCTGTTCAGTATGAAAATCCGGGATATCGATTGTGCTTTCAAACTGTACAAGCGAGAAATTTTCGATAACATTAAAATGTCAAGTTCCGGTGCTCTCATTGATGCTGAAATCTTGGCCAGGGCCGTTCGCAGAGGCTACTGCCTGACACAGAAGGGCGTGCATCATTACCCGCGAGTGGCCGGCAAACAAAGCGGTGCGAGCCCGTGGGTGGTTCTTCGTGCGTTCAAAGAGCTATTCAGACTATACGGCCAAATTCGAAGAGAGGGTACGACGAGAAACAAAGGTCGCGCGTGTGCGTAATACTGCGTAGCCGGGTGTGTTGGACTTCGTTGAAACAATCAGTACGATTTGACGCACGCAATTTGGTATGCCCGATATGGACCAAGACAATGTCAATCTGTTTGTCTACGGCTCGCTGCGCGACCCTGAAATATTCAAATCGGTCAGCGGTTTGAGTTTCACGACCGAACGTTCGGAAGCTGACACTGAGAACCTTTTGGCAGAGCCGGCCTTTTTGCCTGGCTATCGAAAAGTCTCCCCGGATAACGTATATTTCTATGCCGTGAAGAACCCAACTTCAAGAATTGAAGGCACTGTTATCCACGATGTCCCTGCATGGACGATCACTGAAATCGACCGGTACGAGGGAAATCGTTACGACAGAGAAACCATCTACATCAATACTGCCACCGGTCCCATCTATGCCCGGGCTTATCTGGCAACACGCGAGTCGATGAAAAAGCACTTCGGTGACAGGTTTCACGTTAATCTGATACATGAACTCTGGCTGCGAAAACGCATCGAAAAATTCCTCGAACGGCGCACACGTCCCGGCGAACACACGCCCGATGCAGACATAGAACGAAGAGCTGACAGAGAGCTGCTCGCAACTACGGAGCGAGACTTGGTCATAAGTCATTATCGCAAGCGTCCCGTCAGTGATTATTACCTCGAGCATGAGCTCGACCGGCCCCGCCCAAGCATAAAACATTTGTACGACGACCCAAACGGCCAGCAATTCATAGAGAACTACTTGGCTCTCGTCGTAAAGCAGGTCTTGCTCAATCAGTTAGACGAGAAAATCCGGTCTCGATACCGCTTTGAGCTCGAGCATACGTTCACATCAGACAGATATTTCAAGCGTTCTGTCAGTGTGCTTGCTGCGCTGCAAATGATTAATGCCAACAGTTCCGCTGTTGAGCTGCTTATCAGTGAATGTTTGAAAACGATGCCCTACCGCAACCGCGATCTGATGGACTACGTCAAATATGCCGTACGTGCAGCGGACAGCATGTTTGACGACCGTGTCGCTAAATCGCTCCTGCAGCGGGTCAGATCCAATCTTCAGCCGGGCCTTGTGCCACTTGGGGCCGAATTGGAATTGAGCAATCTTGGCCCCGCAGCCGTTGAGCCGCAAAGGACTGCGCAGAAAGCTTCTGACCCGGTGTATGACGATTTCAGGTATTTTAATGACTTTTGCTTGGACGTTTTATCGTGGAAGCTTGGTGGATACGTTGACGACCACATGGGCTCAACTGACCGCGCACGTCGGCTTGGTTTTCTCGAATTGGCGCCTGGCAGACTAAACATCGCTGGAGAGCTGTCTCGACCCGCAACTTCAGACCCCTGGCTACTTAACAAGCTGATACGCGAGATTGTCACCTTCTACGACGTCCGACCACACAGTCTGCATCTTTCCTTTCAAATGCGAAAAAACCAAATCGGTAAGCAAAAAGTCCTGCCCTTAGGTTTCGTCAAGTGCCTGCTGGCGCTCGGTGGAGACCTGAGGCAAAGGCGCACCGGTAGACTATGGGTATCGAGAATGGGCTACGATGAAATAAAGCAGTACGGCCAAGGTGAAGAACTCGTCTTTGCCAGAACCAGCAAACGCGGATGGTATCTTGGTGATGACGAAATTGCAGACAAGCCCCCAGCCCAGGCAATGTCCTATGTTCAGCAATACAAGTTTATTCGTCTGGACAGACGAGCCAATTATGAACCGCTGATCTTGTGCCTCAAAGGACTGCAGTTGGCCTACAACCCCGGCGATTATTTAAGCGCTGACCAACTAAAGCAAAGCAAGAAGCTTCAGCGAGAATACGAGGAGCTAAAAAATTGGGCCGCTGAGCCTACGGGAATCAGCCGCCAGATCATAAGCAGGTTCGTGAAAACCGTGCAGCACGGCCTTATGAATGAGGTCCATTACCGTCCCATTCACAAACTGCACTACATCGACTGGGCCGTAAGTGCCATTGACGTCCAACTGCGTATGTTCAACAAACAACTGAGAAAATCGCTCGGCTCCAGTGCGCCAGGGGGGCTCAACGCGTCTTAGCCGCCTTGTCGGCTCTTCTGCCGTGCCGTCTGACCCGCTCCCTATACACTTTTCTCCTTTTCAGCTTTCTTATGATGAACCTTGTCACCTCACCATGGTCAAACGCCATATCCTTCGGCAGATCTTCAATATCGAACCATCGTGCTTGTCCTGCGTCGTCGCCAGCCTTTATCTTATGCTGTCCCGTAGCTGAAATACCCATAAACACAACTGTAATCTGTCTGCCTCTTGGATCTCTGCCGCACCTGCCGAACATATGCATCTGTTCCAGTTGCACACCCACCAACCCCGTCTCCTCCGCCAATTCTCTGGCTATAGCGTCTTTCAGTTCTTCATCAATTTCTATGAAGCCGCCGGGCAGCGCCCACTTGCCTTCGAATGGCTCTTTAGCACGATTGATAAGCAGCAGTTTGACCTTTTCCTTGAAGAAGGCGAACACAGCCGCGTCAACGGTAACCATTGGCCTCGGCCAGTCATAAACATATTTTCCCTTTTTAGCCATAGGCCATAAGTCCG
>DAOWID010000013.1 GCA_030641115.1 Planctomycetota bacterium
ATCTGCAAGTCCGGTTCTGTGAGGGGCATTGAAGTTCCTCACAAGGTTAAATATTGTGGCACTCTTGACACCGAAAGGCAAGAGAAACAGAGAAAACAAATTAAACCTAAATGAAGGAACCATATTATGTCTACTCGACAGGCATTTGTGAGACGACACCAGCAGAATGTCATCGGGATATTGAGTGGTTTTGACCGGATGCGGTTTCGCGGGACGCTGCGTTCGATCAGTTACGCCGAGGGCTTGGATCGTTTCCTCGGAGCCACGGGCGTGCGGTACAAGGATTTTGGCACGTATGCCCAAGGCTTGTCGGAGCAGTTGAAGAAGCATGCCCGGCAGGTGGCGACGAGGGCGGGTCGGCCGTTGGAGTACCTGGCCAGCAGCCGCCAGGAGAAGGAGGCCGTGGCCAAGGCGATTGCCGAGCGGGACGCCATCACGGAGGGGCTGGTGTGTGTGCTCTCGTGCGTGGAGCCGTGCATGAGCTTCTGCATCCGTCGTGACGGCAATGGCAGGTTTCGGTTTCGCAGTCAGCAACGCAAATGCTTGCATCTGTACTATTACTATTTGGACCGCGAGTTCGGCCTGATGCACGTGCGGTTGGCGACATGGCTGCCGTTCGGCATTCAGATATGCCTCAACGGTCGCCAGTACCTGGCGCGGCGGATGGCCAAGGCCGGAATTGGCTTCGAGCAGCGAGACAACTGCTTTGTGCGGATTGATGACCTCTCGCGGGCGCAGCGGATGCTCCGGGATCTGGAAGAACGCAAATGGGAGCAGCTGCTCAAGTCGCTGGCGGCTCAGGTCAATCCTCTGATCGGCGGGCGAGGCGGACTGGACTTGCACCCGTACTACTGGAGCCTTCGCGAAAGCGAGTACGCCACGGACGTGATGTTCAAAGATGTGGGGGCCTTGCAGCAGGTCTATCCAGCCTTGGCCCAGCACGCGATCCGGCGGTTTGGCAGCGAGGACGTATTGCGGTTTTTGGGCCGGCGGACGAACCGCCGGTTCAATGGAGAGGTTTCGACTAGTTACCTCGTGCGAGCCGAGGGGGTACGGGTGAAGCACTGGCTGCAGGAGAACTCGATCAAGATGTACGACAAGCAAGGCTCTATCCTGCGAATCGAGACGACGATCAACAATGCGAGGCGGTTTAAGGTCCGGCGGATGACGGTGCGGAAAAACGTTCGTCGCATGCGGTGGATACCGATGCGCCACGCCGTAGCGGACCTGGATCGGCGCGTCGAGATCAGTCGCGCCGCCAATGAGCGCTACTTAGAGGCGCTCGCTGTAGTGGGGGTGCCCTCGCCGGCCCGCGAGTTGCTGGACGCGGTTAGCCGGCGTGTGATCAAGGCGCATCGGCCGTACCGGCCGTTGCGTCCGGTGTGCCGTCAGGACGCGGCGGTGTTCGCGGCGGTGTTGAAGGGACAATTCCTGCTCAAGGGTTTCACCAACAGGGACTTGCGCGAACAGCTCAGCCCAAGCAAGGTCCGCGACCCACAACAGCAGCGTCGCGCATCGGGGCGGACGACGCGCCTGTTGCGCCTGTTTCGCGCGCACGGGTTGATTCGCAAGGTTAGCGGTACTCGCTATTACCGCGTCACGGCCAAGGGACAGCGGATTATGAACGCCGCTCTGAAACTGCGAGACGCGGACGTCGCGAAGCTCACAGCATGAAAATGTTTGCTAAAAAAACAAGATAATGCGCCTTTGTAATGCAGAGAGCACGGAGTTAAATAATCAATAATCAATTGATTGGGTCACGAATTGACACAAACGCCGTCCCGAGCGCAGCCGATGGATTGACACGGAATTATTTGCAGCCAACAAAAAGCAACTAAGGTTTCTGTAGCTTTTTAATGGACTTGATGGTAGAATACTTCTATGGAGTACGAGTTCACCGATTATTTTGAGAAGGAAGTGCTGCGAAAACGGCCGTATATCAAAAAAGAATGGTGTATTCAGGTGTTGAAAAAACCGCTTCGGTTGAAAAACAGGAAGGCAATCGTTTTCGTTTCTGGGGTATGGTTGAGCAGTTAGAGGGTAAAGTACTGCGGGTAGTAACACTTGGAGACAAAAAAACGATACATAACGCTTTTCCTGACAGGAGTTATAAAATATGAAGCTAAGTTATTATCCAGAAACTGATTCTTTATATATCGACCTTGCTGAACGGTCGAGCACCGAGAGCAAGGAAGTTTCCGAAGGGATTGTTCTGGACTACGATGCTAACGGCAATCTTGTGGGCATAGATATTGACAACGCCAGCAAGAAACTTGAACTGAAGAAACTTGTTCTAAGTAAACTGCCTACCGAGATACAAAGCCTTTCAGCATAGTCCATCGTCATCGTCTCTTTCTCAAGAAATGGGTCCGCAACGCCTATCAAATTAACAGCAAAATTCTCGCGGCCATTTATCTGTTTTATTCTGTAGTTGCGCTGGGCATGTTTATGGGTGTACCGATACCCAATTTTCTGCTTGGTATAATGGCCGGCATTTGTATTGCTCGGAAAATGCACTTTCTCGGTTCCGATGAAGAAAGGCGTAATCAAGCCTTCAGAAAAATGGCCGTGTTCTGCTAACTCGCACTGCGGCAAAGATCATGTTCAGGCTGAGCCGGTGAGGACCGATAGGAGCACAAGCATATGAGCATGTGCGACGTGTGCCCTGTAATCTTATCGCTTGTGCGCTTTCTGGCCTTGACGCCGATTGCCTTTTCTGGTGTTTTCTACCCTGAAAGCGAAAAAGATGAGAAAAATCTGCTACCTTTGTGGAAAAAGTGTAGACAAGAGCCGATTATCCTTTGATCACGTTCCACCAAAAGCATTTTACCCGAAAGATATGAGAGCTGGACTAAACGACCCCTGCCGCAGGCGGGGATTATAACTTCAATTTTCCCCTGCCGCGAGGGGCACCCCCGCCCCAAGGAGTGGGGCTAACCGACCTTTGCATTTACTATTTCGTATTTACGATTTATTATTGGGATGGGAAGTTTAGAGCGGCGAAATCGCCGTGATATTTGCGTGCAGCTTTATCGTAGGCTTTGGCAGCTTCGGCCTGATCTTTGAATCTGCCAAGGTATTTGCGCTTGCCGTTGACACATATCTGGGCTTGCCACTTTCCGTATTTCTTATCCAAGGAGACGCCTTTATATTTGGAGCAGGTTTTGATTTTGCCTTTCGGTCTATTCCAACTGTTTTGTGCGTAAGTACCCGGTCTTAAATTTGCTTTTCTGTTATCCAGGCCGTTGCCGTTGATGTGGTCGCAGACCATACCATCGGGGATTTGCGTAATTTGGCGGTGCATAGCATAAGACTTTCGTTTTCGGCCTTTTACCCACTTGTCAAATCGATACGCATAAGTGGTATTGTGGCCTTTGCCGGGGTACCAGCGGTATTGACTTATTCGCTCATAGTCCTCTGGATCGACGATGGCGTATTTGCCCTGCGTCAAGGGTATTCGCCTGAACGGGTAACCGTAGCGAATCCGCCGATATAGAAGCAGCAGCTCTATGAAGGGGCTGACCAGCCAGTCCGGGATTGTAAACGACAAGACAACCTTGATGATTTTCGCTCCTTAGTCCGTCCTGTGTCGTCCATCGACCTTCCTCTGCCGCCCACAATTGGCTGGATCTGCTCATTTGTGTCGAAAATTGGCGAATTTTTTGCGGTGCTATTTTTGGTAAGTGCTTGGTATGAAAGAGGTAAAAAAAATTTCAGAAATTTTAATTTTATGCGGCAACTATCTGCACATTTGATTGAAAGATTGTGCACGGATTCTTCTTGAACAGGTATAATCTATTTGCGATAGAATATTGGAAGCAGGCCAAGAAAAGCTCGGCCTGTGAGCATAGACTTACGATGTCTGTTCTCGTGGATAAGCTCTTGCATGGCTTATAGGGAGTGTGGAAATGAGTATGATCGAATCCAAAGTTGACCGGCGTTTTCTTTTGAAAACCTTAGGCTTGGGTGCCGTGGGCTTAACAACCGCAGGGTGCGTGAGCACACCAAGGAGACTTTGGCCCGAAGCGTTTGAGGACAGGCCAAATATCCTCTGGATTACCTGCGAGGACATCAGCCCACATCTGGGCTGCTATGGCGATGCGTATGCCATTACGCCAAATCTTGATCGCTTAGCTGCGCAGGGGCTGCTTTACAAGCAGGCATTTGCAACGGCCCCGGTGTGTGCGCCTGCGCGCTCGTGCCTGATCACGGGGATGTATGCAACTTCCATCGGCACCCAACATCTGCGTTCGCAAGTCACACTGCCGGTACAAATAAAATGCTTCACAGAGTACCTGCGTGACGCTGGGTACTATTGCTGCAATAATTACAAGCAGGATTACAACTTCACAGCCAAGACTGCATGGGACGAGTCGAGCAAGACAGCCCATTGGCGCAATCGCAAACCCGCTCAGCCATTCTTCAGTGTCTTCAATATCGTCACGACACACCAATCGCAGATCGAGGGCTCTGATGAGCGTTTTTTTGCCAAATACAGTTCAAACCTGAAACGTGAGGAACGACACGACCCGGCGGCGGCTCCGCTTCCGCCGTACTACCCGGATACACCGGTCGTACGGCAGACAATGGCTCGTTACTATGACTTGATTACGCTGATGGATAAGGAAGTTGGTCATCTGCTGCAGCAGCTTGACGAAGACGGCCTGGCCAACGATACGATTGTGTTCTTTTTTTCCGACCACGGTTTTGGTTTGCCGCGGTTTAAGCGAACGCTTTACGATTCCGGTTTGCGAGTGCCGCTAATTATTCGTTTTCCGGCAAAATACCAACATTTGGTGCCGTTCGGGCCTGGTAACAAGATCGACGACCTCGTCAGCTTTGTCGATTTTGCACCGACGGTCTTGAGCCTGGCGGCAGTGCAGGTCCCCAGACACATGCAGGGCCAGGCATTTCTTGGCGGCAGATTAGCTAAGCCGCGGCAATATATCTTCGGCGCATCAAGTCGTGTCGACGAGGTCTATGAGCTATCTCGCTGCGTCCGCGATAGACGTTACAAGTATATTCGAAATTACATGCCGCACTTGCCGTACGCCCAGATCAGCGCCTGGCCCGGCCAAGCGCTGATAATGAAAGAATTGCGCCGGCTGGCTGCGGAAGGCAAACTTACGGGCGCCCAGCAGTTCTTTGCTAAACAGACTAAGCCAATCGAGGAGCTCTACGATACGCGAACGGACCCCCACGAAATAAACAACCTCGCAGGCTCCTCCCAGTACGGACAGATCCTCGAACAAATGCGTCGGGTGAGCCGAAGATGGGTGGCTGACACGCACGACTTGGGCTTTCTGCCGGAGGCCGAGATGCATATCCGGGCCGAAGGCACAACTCCGTATCAAATTGCAATAGACCCACGCAAATATAATCAGCAGCGAATTTTGCCTGCTGCTGAACTGGTTGGCAAAGGGTCAGAAGGCTTGCTGAAGATGGTCAGGCTGTTAAGTGACGCTGATAGCGCGGTTCGGTATTGGGCGGCTGTTGCCCTTGGTGCCCTCGGCCCAAAGGCAGAGCTTGCAACGGATGTACTTCACAAAGTCTTGGCCGACCCTCAGCCGAATGTTCGATTTGCCGCGGCTGGAGCTTTGTGCAGGTTAAATCACTGCGAAGATGCTCTGGGCGTGCTGCTCGAAGGTTTGCAGGATGATCGACCGTGGGTGATGCTGTACGCGGCCCGCGAGCTCCAGAACATCGGTGATAAGGCATGTCCCGCCGTTGAAGATATAGCCAGAGCCGAACGCCGGGGGGCAGGCCGACTTTACGGAATGTTTATCCGCTGGGCGCGCGAAGGAACGCTACGCAATTGCCAGTCGTAATCGAGTAATATGGTCTTTTGTAGCACGCGGCGAACCGAGGGATGCTTATGGGCAGA
>DAOWID010000006.1 GCA_030641115.1 Planctomycetota bacterium
CGTTGGCGCCGGCGGTCTTGAGCCAGCGGTAATCCGTCTGCGCAAGGTACCGCTCGCCCGGTTTGAAGTTTTCGACACTCGACCCAACTGCCTCAATCTTCACGACTGTCTCATGTCCGGGCACGGTTGGCGCCTCGCCGGGAACATAGCTGGGTATCTGGTTGAGTACTTCGGCGTCAATGCCGGAGACTATCTCGCTCTTGCGAACGTGGCTGGAAAACTGCTTGAGCAATTTAAGGTCGGAAAAACAAAGCCCGACGACCTCAACCCGACAAAGAATCTGGCGGGGGCCGGGCCTAAAAACATCCTTAGACTTATTCAGAATAAGCTCATCAGGCCCAATAAGTTGCACAGCATGTTGAGTTTCCGGCAAGTCCACCATACTTCGTCTCTCGTCCCTCGTGTCTCAGGTCACGATTCACGCTTCACTATATCTAATATCTCGTGGGCGGTTGCGTCTTTGCTCAAGCCGCTAAGTTTGTCTTCCTGTTCCGGCTCAAGGGAGCTTCCAAGTGCTTGGAAGAATTCGTTTTTGGCTGCGACGCTTTCAAAATTCTTCTTAGCCCACTCGCTGGTATACCCCAAGCTACATTTCTGTTGGAGCACCGAATGTGCATAAACGATATGCGCTCCTTTTAGAAATGTCGGCAGCAACGGTGAAAGCTCCTGTGTATCGAAGTCGTCAACAAATTTCTGGCCGGGACTATTCATTTCCGTGCCGACCACAACGGGCAGATGCAGCTTTTCCGCCAATTCCACGACCTCGTAGAGGTTCTGGAGTTTTTCGCCTTTGTGTCCCACGGTGTAGTTGCGGTCAGGGATAACGTTGAGGGCCGCCGAGCCGGTGCTCATAGCCACTTCGAGAAGCTCTTCGACAGCTTTCTCCCCTTCACTGGTCCCGTCCAGCCATGTCACTGTTGGGATCGCTCCGGCTGCCAGAGCAAACTGGTTCGTATCGGCCATCAACGGGAATGACCCCTTATCAGGCAGCACATAGCCAACACCGCCGCGTTTCATCGTCTTGGCTCGGATGCCATTGAGCAAATCTCTGCTTTCGGGCAACTGTGAAGCTTTCACCTGGACACCCAACTTCTCAGACCAAAAGTTGGCGAGGTCATCTGTCTGGCCGAATAGTTCTTTGGCCTTACGAGCATAAGCAAGACACATGTGACGTTCTGTCGCGTTACCTGATGGCGTTAGAACAAGGACATCGCGCTCATAGTCTAATGTCACTGGCTGAAGGTACTTGTTGACCCGGCCCATCAGGCCTTTGTTCCTTTGTTGTGCGATTTTGCGCAGATTTGACAAGAACTCATTTTGCTCACCTTCCAACTTGGCGCTGGGAAACCCCACGCCCATATGGTAAGAGATACCTGGCTCACCGGGCGAGTTTATTACTCGATCGGCAAATTCTGGCACAAAGACCCGGCTCTCCAAACCCGCGCAGCCTTTCAGACCGAGCATCCTTGCTGCCTCAAGGAATTCTTCCAGCGCATCCAACACATCGAAATCTATAACGCCGGCGACAGCCAGCCCGGCCTTGCGAGCCAGCCACGCAAATTTGCTTGGCGAATAGCCATAAGTGTTGTAGGAGAAAAACGTGTGACAGTGCAGGTTGACATCAGCACCGGCATCAGGCAAAACGATTTCGCCTGCCTCAACTTTTTCACTTAGTGACAGTAAAGCCTGCTTTCTTTCAGCAGAATCAAAACTATCCAGCTTGCGCTCAAGCTCTTCGATCAATCTTGTACCTCGTATTCTGTGGCCCGAGCGTGGTCACGAGTGATGCTTTTTATATTGTTTGTACCACAGTGGGGCATCTTGCGGTAGATACTCTTTTAGCTCGAATGAGTTGCGGACGATTTGTCTGGCCTCTGAGAGTGTATTTATCTGTCCGGTCGCCTTGGCCTGCATCAGTACATTTCCGGTTGCTGTAGCCTCTGCCGGCCCGGCTATCACTTTTTTACCAGTCGCGTTAGCAGCAAACTGGTTCAAAAGCTCGTTCTGCATACCGCCGCCAACAATATGCAGACAGCCAACTTTCTTGCCTATAACCTCTTCGATCCTCTCAAGCACCAGCCGATACTTAAAAGCCAGCCCCTCCAGTATCGTCCTTATCATCTGCCCTTTGTCCTCGATTGTTTCTTGGCCGGTTTCGGCAAGGTAGTCATTTATTCTTTTCGGCATGTCCCCAGGGGCAAGGAATCCGCTGCAATCTACCTCGATGTGATTGGCAAACGGTTCAGCCTCTTGAGCCATATCCGTTAGTTCAGGGTAGGATAGCTCGATTCCCCCACGCTCCCATTGCCTCTTGCACTCCTGAACCAGCCACAGTCCCATTATGTTCTTCAGAAGCCGAATTGTATTCTCAACTCCTCCCTCATTTGTGAATTCAAACTTGAAAGTCTTATCGTTCACGATCGCTTCCGGCACTTCAACGCCCATCAGCGACCATGTCCCGGATGAAAGATACGCCCAGTCCGCCGCAGGCGAACCCGGCACGGCCACAACTGCCGAAGCCGTATCGTGCGAGCCGGTTGCAATGATCGGAATTTGGCCACAGCCGAGCTCGTCTGCAATCGGCTTGGTTAATTGGCCTACGACCGTACCGGGCATTACAATATCCGGCATGATCTCGATCGGCAGTGACAATTTGTCAAAAATATCTTGCGACCATTTGCCCGTTCTCATATCCATAAGCTGAGACGTGCTGGCAAGCGTATATTCTCCGAAGCCTATGCCGCACAAATAATACGAGAACAGATCCCCAATAAATATTAGCTTCTTCGTCTTGGCCAAGACATCCGAATCTGCCAGACGCATTGCGAGAAGCTGATAGATCGAATTCAACTGCATGAACTGGATGCCGGTACTATCATAGATTTCACGCTTGCCCATCAACTCGAACGCCTTTTCCATCATGCCGTTGGTTCGGCTGTCACGGTAATGGTAAGGCTTTTCAATAAGCTTCCCATCGGCACCCAACAGGCCGAAATCAACGCCCCAGCTATCGACACCGATACCGGCAACTTCGGTGCCTGCCTCTTGTGCTGCCTTGCCTATGCCGGCCTTAACTTCTGAGAGTAGCCGGTCGAAATCCCAGCGCAGTGAGCCATTCTCTTCGACGGGCCCGTTACTGAAACGGTGGACTTCCTCAAGGTCGATTCTTTCAGTCGAAACCGAACCAATCATCGCTCTGCCGCTCTCAGCGCCGAGGTCAACCGCGATATACTTTTTCACTTCCGCCATCATCAATTCCTCTATTTCTGTTCACTCGATTCTCGATCATCCGGCAACGAGCATCAACTATCCACCTCTATTTGCCAACCGATAACACTGAAAGACTGAATCTATAACCCAGATTCGCTGCCATTGCAAATTGAAAATCGAAGTATGGACAGACCGCTGCTGGACGACCTTGCGGTATGAAATCATCGTGAATCCGCAGCAAGCGCTGCCAAAATGTGCAACGCATTCAACCCCGCTAACGTGTGGAAGAAATGCGGCCCACAGTCAATAAGTCCGGAGTGCTTGGTCCGACTGGAAACGCGCTTTGGCCTGGCCGATAAGATAAAAACTGCCGGTAATACAAATCAGGTCTTCTCTGCTGACGGCGCTTCTGGCAAGTTGCAATGCCTCGCCCAAGCTCACAGCCGTCTGGCACATCTTCCCGCATATTTCCGTGTACATACCAGCTAGATCGTCGCCGGACATTGCCTTGCCCGAGTTGCTCCGCGTGAAAACCACTTTGTCAGCGCCGTATTGCAGTTGGCGCAGCATTCCGTCAACGTCTTTGTCACTATTACAGCCGAAGATCACAACCATAGAATCATAGGGAATATTTTGCCCTATTGCATGTATCAAGGCCCGAATGCTTGCAGCGTTGTGAGCGGCGTCGATCATAATTCTCGGGTCGTCGCAGATCATCTCCATTCGGCCCGGCAGGGACACCTTCTGAAGTCCCTCAGTCGCCTTTCCATTGTCTATCTCATAGCCGCTCGCCTTGAGCTTGTCCAGCATAGCCAGAGCCAAACCGCAGTTGATCGCCTGATGCGTCCCGTGCAATGGCACTCGCAGGTGTTCAAATTTACTCGTTGGTGTTGTCAGGCAAATTCTCGTATGTGGGCCGTCCTCTCGCGATGTTTCAAATCGGTGTGAAAAATCAATATCGCTGCCCGTTACGCTCAACGGCGCCTTGACAGTAGCCGCGTGTGCTCTAAGCACTTGCATGGCCTCCGGCTCTTGTTGAACCGTAATAGCCGGCACACCACGCTTAAAAATCCCAGCCTTTTCCTTCGCAATGCTGTCAATAGTCTCTCCAAGCTGCTGCTGATGGTCGATACTCAAACTGGTTATGCCGACGACCTTGGGCTCGATAACGTTGGTGCTGTCCAGTCGACCGCCCATACCCGTTTCAATCACGCCAATATCAACTCTCGCGTCGAAAAAGTGCATAAACGCCAACGCCGTCATAATCTCAAAGAAGGTCGGCGGATCAGTTTTGGACATTTTCTCAATCGGAGCGTACATGCGGTTCATCAGTCCAAGCATTTGCGAATCGCTAATCATTTTGGAATTGACCGTGATCCGTTCGTGCAGGTGCACCACGTGCGGCGACGTGTATAGTCCGACTTTATAACCGTTCGATTCAAGCATCTTGGCCAGCATCGTGGCCGTCGAGCCCTTTCCTTTTGTGCCGGCTATATGGACTGTATGGATTTTTTTGTGAGGGTTGCCGAGTAATGACAGCAGTTTTTGCATCCTGGCGAGGTTGAACGTCGTAACATTATAGCGCAGATGCTGTTCCTTCTCATAGTCAGTCTTCTCAAAAAGGTAGCTAATGGCTTGTTTATAGCTACTAAACGCCTTCTTGGCCCTAACTGCGGCGACCTTGGATGAGTTTTTCTTTGTTCGTTTCTTTCCGGTTGTCCTATCTGACTTTGCCATAAAAATATGATTATAGCACCCAAAAGCGCGCCGGTCAACCCACAGACTCCCAAAGTACGACAAAACGCGGCTACTGTTGCTGCAAAGACGGGCGCAAAATGTTACTAATAAAGATGTTACGAAAAATCTGCTTCACGCTATTATCTTTTCAAAGCACGATTCATATTAGGCCAACTAAACAGTTAATTAGTTCTGCTTATAAAACGTGCTTTTTGAGGCGGCTTTCGTTGGTATTGATCCTGAATCTCGCTCCCAGAACGGCCAGTCCGCACGCAGCGGCGCGAAAAATAAGCGGGGCCTATACCGAACCGATCAGTATAGGCCCCGCATTGGTGCAAATCCCTGTGTCATTCCCGCGGAAGCGGGAATCCAATCAGCCTTGCGTCAACACTCTCTGCTATGGCCACAGCAACTCGTCAAGGAATGTGTCCGCCAGAAGCGCATAATCCTTCAAGTCGATTGTGCCATCGCTATTCATGTCAATAGCAGGATCCTGCGGTGTCAGTAGCGGATACAACTGTTGAGTATAAGTTGCTGTCTTTCCGGCAAGACTGCCAATCTCAGCCTGCGACAAGGCACGACTGTAAATGCGGACTTCATCAATCTGGCCGGAGAACCAGTTGCCGGTCGCGTCCCAGATACCACCGCCACCAATGTTGAATGTAAATGTCGAACTGCCGTAATTGGCGGCGCCGCCGCCTGTTACCGCTAATTGCCCATCAAGGTAGATATTCACACTTGTTGCATCAGCAACCACAGCCACGTGATGCCAGGTATTGTTCGGGAAGCCCCACGGCGTGGTGGTCGTGCCGGCCCCGGAAGTCCATATCTCGGCATTACCATTCATGAATCCCATCTCAATGACATCGTTCTGGCCAAAAAGTCCGATACGGCTGGCATCGGGATTGCCCGCGCTGACCCAGCCGGCCAACGTGAATTCGGACACGTTGCTGAGCAGGATCTTGCCGGTGACCACAGCGTCATCAATCCCATCAAACTCCAGGGCACTGCCCACCTGGCCGACTACATGGCTTGGGGCGCCACAGGGGTCGCCGTGGTTGCCGTTGCCGGAACTGTCGAGCAAGTTGTTCTCAAACTTGTAATTCGCCACCAGATTCGCGTCGCTGGGAGCTACCGGCGTAACATCGTAATCGGTCATCAGCCAGTTGTCGGTCATTATGTCAAGGTCCGGATAGTCAACGACGCAGTTGTCGCTGAAATCACCCGCAGGTTTTGCAAGGTTAGGCATACATCTGGGCATATACAGCCTGATGTCATCAACGTACAACATACCTGCACCACCAAGCTGCGGAAGGTTCCTATCGCCGAGGCCAATATACATCTTCTTGACGCTCTTAAGATTCACGCCGGCATCACTGAAGTCTTTCAGGGGGATATCCCACGGCTGCCAGGTATCTGACTGCA
>DAOWID010000472.1 GCA_030641115.1 Planctomycetota bacterium
CGAAGAAACTAACCGGTGTGGTGCTCAGCGATGGCTACAATCCCATTGACATCATCCGCAGCCATACCAGCCTGCGCTGGAGGGAAAAGAGTATTGAGAGGTTCGGCCCCTACATAATCTCATATTGACCTGATAGCTACGATGTTCTATCTGAAAAACCCGAAGGGAAAAAGGTAAAAAACTGAACAACGCGGCAAAAGTTAAATCGGAAAAAGCTCTTAGCATCCACTTTAAGGAAATCCATCCCGATAATAACACTGCAAATCTGCCTTAAAAATTTAGAAAACTTGTGCATCAGTCCCTCCACGAAGCGGACACGTTAGAGAACACAAGTGCACAAAAGCGCACGAGTGCTTTTAATTTGCACACTCTAAGCCCGAAAATGTTACGCTTGCAGCCTAAAAGTGGGTGAAACAGTCGCTGCGAACCCCGTTAGGAATCTGCCCTTTTTAATAAGATGCTGCCCGCTGGTAAAATTTCTAACGGGGCGAACACAGACGACTAAATCGTCGCCATCTTTTTAAGGACTTCTTTTGTAACTTATGCTCTGCCGAGAGACTTCATGTATTTCTTTGACTTGCGTAGCCCCATTCGGGACGCTTTCTTTTTTACCGCCTCGGTGGGCCGCCCAAGCCTTGCCGCTATTTTAGCAGTGGGGTTGTTCGCAAACAGCTTCTTGAGCAGACTGGCCTCGCTTTTTGACCACGCACCCTTGACAGCTTTCTTTTTCTTCTTTTTTGCCATGATGTGACTCCTTTCATTTTGGCCCATGAGTTCTGCAAAATTGCAGGTTAGGCATATATTATTTAAGTCCGGCGGCGGCGGATTGATTCTCTTAAATAATCGCTTAAATATTCGTTAAAGAATAACTTACTGTTTGATAAGAAAAAATCAAAAAACGATTTTTTCTTGCCAAAGTATGCCTAACCTGCAATTTTGCAGCAGCCTTTCTGGCCCCACCTATCCTCTGCGATGCACCAACCCAATCTTAATTGGGACAATGGTAGTAATCAACACTTTTCTTTGTCAGGGTCAAAAAAATCGTCAGCCGGGCAGAGATTCATTCCCTCATTGACGGGCGTTTTCATTACAGGTCTTATACGAATCCGAAAAAGTAATTGCGTTTTTGCGAGAAGCTTTTGGACAATACCTGGATTATCAATACCGTGTGGCAGCCTCAAAGCCGAAGGCTTTGGGGATGGCTGCATAGCGGTAAAGAACCGTTGACATAGCGCGAAGATTTTCTATGATTCGTATTATTGAGCGTACAAACGAACAACTTGCAGGTCAGCGATGATAGTCCCGACGGTACCACCATTGTCGGTCCACGCAGCCTGACGCGTCCGTCTTATCCTATTTTTTCTTTTTCTTGCGGGCTGGCAGATTCCTGAAGAACTCAAGATTGACCTCAGCAGGTTTCGGGTCGGCAGACGTCAACGGCTGGGTGTCACCGAAGCGCTTCTGCTGCTTGACCATCAGGGCCATCAACTCCTTGACCTTATCGCCATGGCCTGGATCATCTGCCAGATTCTTCGTCTCGTGTGGATCTTCTCGCAAGTCAAACAGTTGCGTCTTGTTGATTTGAGGGTAGCGCAGCAGCTTCCAACGCCCGCGACGCACGGCCCGCTGCATGTCCTTATAGGCAAGGAAAATAGTATCGCGGACCTTGTCGGTCTTGCCCTGAATTATAGGCGCCAGACTCTTGCCTTCGAGACCCTCTGGGACATTCGCACCGACCAGCTCACACACGGTCGGGTATACATCGAATAAATATGCGAATGCACCTGTGGACTTGCCCTTTGGGATGCCCGGGCCGAAGAAGATCAAAGGCACGCCCATGCTGTGTTCGTAGAGACTTTGTTTGCCCATCAGGCCGTGGCTGCCGACAGCGAGGCCCTGGTCGGAGGAAAATATGATGATAGTGTT
This sequence comes from Planctomycetota bacterium, assembly GCA_030641115.1. Classification (GTDB taxonomy): domain Bacteria; phylum Planctomycetota; class Phycisphaerae; order Sedimentisphaerales; family Anaerobacaceae; genus DAOWID01. The sequence continues at coordinate 1,927 of DAOWID010000472.1, forward strand.
CTCGTATTGGCCAGTTTCCTTGAGTATCTCGATGATCCTGCCAATCTGCTCATCCAGGTAGGTGATAACAGCGTAGTAGTCGCGCAGGTGTTCTCGGATGATCGCTTCCGTTCGTGGCCAAGGAGCCAGCCTTTCGTCACGAATGACCAACTCTCCATTATTGAATGGATGGAACGGCCTGAAGTTGGGCGGTATCGGGATATTCTCGATTTCGTATTTGTCCAGGTACTCTTTGGTCGCGATACGTGGGTCATGTGGAGTCGCAAAGCCCAGGTACATAAAGAAGGGCTTGTCTTTCTTGTGCGCTCGCAAGAACTCAATCGCATCGTTGGCAGCGACCTCGCCGGGATGGCCGGAGCGGCGAACCGGGCCATCATCCAGATAATGGCTGTGAGTAAAGGATTTGTGGACCTCTCTATCGGTGTTGCCCCTTTTGCCATGATGGTATGACACATAGCCGGCCTCGTTCATAGATTTCGGGAAGTTCGGTGCGTCCTTTGGCATATCCCTCACGGAAAACCACGAACGCCCTCGCAGAGTCATCATTCGGCTCGGCAAACAGACAGCTCCGCTGAAACCACCCATGCAGTAGGCATTGTTGAACACAAAACCAGCTTTGACCAGCTCGTCGAGGTTAGGTGTTTGGATGTGCGGATTGCCCAGCGCGCCGATAGTATCTTCCCGCTGATCGTCGGTGAAGAGAAACAGAATATTCGGCTTCTTCGACTTGGCTGTGGCCGGTTGGGCCCTCAACCACGGCTGGGCGATCGGCACAGTAAGGGCAGCCGTCACCCCCAGCCCCATGCTTTTCAGAAAATATCGCCGACTAAGATTCTCATTCATTCCAAACCTCTTTCTCTAAGAGTCCACAATCTTTCAAGATGCGTAATCCCGGCAGCGCCAACGGACACGAGCTCAATCAGTCAATACATGAAGCAGATCACTTGATTTCCAAAACCACTACCGACTTAGATGGTAGCGTGACGTTTAAGATATCACCTTTCAGCTTGAAATCATCAAAAGCTCTCGGCGTTACGGCTTCGGCGTTGTCAAAAGTGTTGTGTGCGGTCATAACATCTGCCGTTAGCACACGACCAGAGACCTTCCTGGCTTTTGTCCCTCGAAGCTCGCAGACAATCTCAGACGAATTTTTTGGGTCCAGATTACAGAGCGATACGTGAATCGTGCCTAATTTGGCCCTCGATGCTGAAACGTTGAGTGCTGGAATTCGCTCACTGCCAGACTGATAATCATTCCACTTAAGGTCAACAGGCAGCAGCGTGGCATCATGATGAACCTTGTACATCTCGAAGACATGATAGGTCGGCGTCAGAACGATCTTGTCCTCTTTAGTAAGAATCATCGCCTGCAGGACGTTGACGGTCTGAGCGATATTGGCCATCTTAACGCGGTCGCAGTGGTTGTTGAAGATATTAAGGGTAACGCCGGCCACAAGCGCATCACGCAGAGAGTTTTGCTGATAGAGAAATCTCGGATTTGTCCCCGGCTCGACCCGGTGCCAGGCGCCCCATTCGTCCACTATCATCGCCACCCGTTTCTTTGGGTCGTACTTGTCCATGATAGCTGCGTGCTTTGTGACAAGCTCGTCCATAAGCAGTGCCCGCTGCAGTTGCGCGAACCAGTCTTCTTCACCGAATTTCGTAGCCGAACGGCTCTTCTTGCCCGAACCACAGTAATAATGAGGAGCCAGGCCGTTCATATATCTTCCAGCCTCCCGCATCAGTACCTCAGTCCAGTGGTAATCTGCCTTCCTTGATCCACATGCTATCTTGAACACGCGGTTGTCATCGAAGCTGCGCAGATATGTTGAGTAGCGGCGATAAAG
>DAOWID010000385.1 GCA_030641115.1 Planctomycetota bacterium
AGTTTGCTTCGACACTTTGTGCCTCGCAACCGCAAAACTCCTCGCAATGACCCCAAGAACGCAACTTATACGCTGTGAACGGTTACGGCTCTGTAAAGACGCCCCTGATGTCCTTTCTGAGCCTCATTTCAGTTCAAGTTCATAAGCCTGGTCACACCTGCTCGATAGATGGTCCGCCTGATATTCTACAAAGCCGTAACTCTTGTACAAAGCAATCGCTTCTTTCAAGACTGATGCGGTTTCCAGCGTCATTCTCTTGAATCCAAGCCGTCTCGCTTCTGACAAAGCGCTTTCCATCAAGAATTTGCCTAAACCTTTGCCTCTGTAGGAGCGATGCAGATACATCTTGCGGAGTTCGCACGTTCGGCTTTCAACCGGATACAGCCCGTAGGCTCCTACTATCGAGCCGTCCCTTTCTTCAAGCACATAAAATGTCCCCCCTTTTTCGAAGTAGGATTGCTCAATATCCTTAAGGTCAGCGTCCGTACAGGCTGGATCCGGCTTCAAATTATACTCTTCTAAGATACTGTAGACCAAGCTCGCGATCTTCTCGCAGTCTTTATTGTTTGCCAGCCTTAACCTTGGCCATAGGTTTTCTCTCATGGTCTCTCTTCCTTGTGCTAAGCTGTTGTTACAGAGTTTGTTGACAATGAATAGAGGCCAACGACACTAACGTCATTCCTGCGAAAGCAGGAATCCAGTTTTCCGGCGATGAAGATAGCAATTCAATTGTCCAAAGATTCATTCCAGGTAGCTTAGAGAAAACTTGTAGCAGAAATAGCAAAGTATTCAAGTGTAGAAAAGGGTGATGCTTATGATTGAAGGAGAGTCTTATTTGGCCGGACTACTGCTGGCCCAATGCACGAAACGCCCCCGTTTCTTCAATAATTACGGAATAGCCCTCGACTTTCGATGGGATTTTGGCTTGGATTTGGTCTGTTCTCGAGGATGTGAGAATCTTGATACAGGGCTTACCTTCGAATAAGCCGATCGCAGTGCCTTCAACTCCGGGAATGGCCATCCATTCATCCGTGTGTTCTTCCTGCACCTGCTCAATGGTCTTACCTGACATAGCCTCTCCTTTCGCAAGGTTGCTCGGATCGGTATGAAAGCAGCCGGTAAGAATACCGGCTGCAGTTATAGCACCAATGCTCAGCAGAACAATTGCAATTCGCCTGCACATTGATAGTTCTCTGTTCTCTCGGCCCTTAATCTCTTACAAATGAAATTGTGCGCAAAATGATCACAAAATAGTGATGTAAGCATACAAAGTCCCCTTGCCCCAAACCGGGTTGAAGGGGCTGGTAAAATAAAACTGTACTATCGAGTCCCTTTACTGGGTGTTCTCATATACCATTCTTTTATAGTGTTGGAATATTATGTTCAAGAACTTTTTTGGTGCCGATTCGGTTTGTTATTTGAGACAATATCAGCTTTGATAGTGTATGGATGATTTGCTGTCGGCAAACCGAGGGGCGCCTCAAACGCCATGCCAAATCGTTTTTTATTTGGCGTGGCGTTTGATCGACCCGGCAGCAGAGGCGAAGCTTTTTGTTTTCAGAACAAGCAATCTCTCTCCCTCGAAAGAGGGTATCAGGGAGATTGCGGTCGTGCGAATAGGACGGCTGCTTATGAGCAGAAGGTGGTTTCGTTAACGCGTCAGCCCCTTTCGCCTCACCTTCTACCGGCGATGGATTTGTGAATTTCGAAGACTTCTGCATCTTGGCCGAACAATGCCAGCAAACAGGTGATACCTTGTCCGCAGATCTCGACCACGACGAGATGATCGACGGGCGTGATTTAACTGCTTTCTGCGAACAGTGGCTTACCGCACAGCTACAATAAGGCCGTGACCCCGCCGCAACTACAGAAGCCAGTATGGTGGCCCACCGTTAAGGCGATATTGGGATCTCCTGCGCTCCATGAATCACCGCGAGCACATCGATCTGATCAGCTTTGATGTAGTAAATGATCCGGTAGGAGCACTCAATGACTTCGCGAATCTGATTCATCTGATATTCGGGGACGATCCGCCCTGAGAGGGGAAATTCACCAATCTGCTCTGACCGCCCGGTCAAACGGTCGACCACTCGTTTCGCATACACCGGCGAGTCCCGCGCAATATACCCATAGATAGCGTCAAGATGGCGCTGGGCTGTGTCCGTCCAATAGACCTTCATTCTTCGAGGCCGTACCTTTTCCTGACCTCTCCGACGTCCGTCGTTCGTCCGGCCTTACTGTCAGCCAGGCCTTGCTCGATGACTTGGCGAACGTAGATTTCGTTGATCAGGTCGTCCCACGTCGCATTCTCCGGCATCCGATCCACAATCTCATGGGCATCTTCTTTTTTCATCGGTTCCGCCATAACATGCTCCGACAATTGTGATACAACCATTTATTATATCCTGACATGACCCAAATAGCAAGGTTTTTCTCGCCGCACGATTTGGCTGCCTTTTGCAGCCAGCGGCTTACACCGGGCTATGAGTTAAAGGGCAACTCAAACTAGACGGATTTTGACTCGCCTTCTAAGCATAATGGAGTGTGTTGGCATTTAAGTCAACTTCAACAAACCGGTCTCCCATATCAACACCAAGTCGAAAAAACGGCTATATACCACCGCCCCCGGACATAAATCGGGCTCGGTTTCCTGAAAAACCCCCTCTTACGCTTAATAGGTGGTTTCTTTTCGCTTAATACAGGGATTTGACTTTGGCAACGGTGTACCCAACCGTTTTAATCCTTGGATTATCACCTAATTTTGGGCAATTCGACAAACCAGTTGCTTCTGGGCAGCGTTTTTCTAGCCGGTAAACCTCATTCAAGCGACAACCTTGAACAGCCTCACCTTCCCCTTCAACATCACCGCACCCAAGCCAAGCTTCCTGAGAGCCGCTTTTCAGTCGCTGACAAATAGAAAAGCCCCTACCGTGCGGAGGGAGGAGAGACTAAGGCGTGAGATTCCCGCAGGGGCTTGAAGACTGGTTCGCTCCCTCCTCTCAATAGTGAACAAGAGACCAAAGGGGCTCTAATTCTTCAAGTGAAACACCATACAGCTTGACGGCTTCTTCATACGTCGGGAAACCTCTGTACTCTGCTACCTTGCGTAGGTCATAGGAAACGATGGAACTATCTGTTTTAATCGCAAGCGTCTTGCTCTTTTGGTCTACAAAAATCTGCCTCTTGGTCCGAATAGCTGGCAGCAACTCGACCTTAGCGTCCAGGCTGGGTAACACTGAGAGGAACACACGGTTCTTCCTGTCCAAGATCGCCACTATGTGCAGGTCCGGAGCGATGGCAATACTCACAGGAGGATCTTCAAGGCGGAGCGTGCTCCGACTGGCATCTGGAAGTGAATAGGTCTCGACGGCTCCGGCTTGTCCATTTCCAGTTTGACAGAGTCTCACAAAATAGCTTTCATCAGGAGAGAATGTGAAGTCTATCGGCGAGCGATAATGGTCAGTGAGCAATAGGTTCACCTGAGACTTGTCGTGGTCGTAGATAAAAGTCCTGCCATCTCGTGTACCATAAGCCTCAAAATTGCCCGACTTACTCTTTAGCGCAAGTCGAATGCTCCGACCAGATCGGCTTAACGCTTTCTCTGAGGTTTCCGCCATTGCCTGGCGGACGCTCTCTGGGATGGCGGAACCGAAGGAGCGAGTGGCATGTGGCATCTCTAAATCGAGGTTGGCCTCGTATGGTCGGCAAGCAGAGAGGTCGATCACTTTCCCGTCGGCAAACAGAAGGTAGCGGTTAGGGGAGACGGCCGCTTCCCGCCCAATCTCAAAAACCTGAAGGGGCTTTCCTGACGCACGGTCGATAATACCGGACTCGCCCTTTGGGGAGGCATAGACGATGTATCGCCCCCCCGTGAGGAACCGCACCAGCACGATGTTGTGTGAGGCCGCTTGATATTCAGCAACCTTTTCTTGTGTTGTGGAGTTGAAGACCTCGATACTCCCACTCCCACCCACGGCCAACAAATTCTTATCCGGGAGGTAGTCAACGTCCCAACCCATCCTTGGTGCAAGTGTCTTGATGGATCTCATTGTTGACGGATCGACCAGTTCAGTGCGGCCCCTCATGCCGATTAAAAGGGAACCATCACTCAGAAACCGAATGGGCCCCAGATTTCGCGGGAACCCTAGTGTGATAGGGACGGTTCTCGTGACAGACAGGTCCATCGTCCGCAAAAAGTAGAGTGCCTCCTTATCGCTGTATGGATAGTACGCAGCAATCGAGTTCTCATCTTGCGAAAAGCTCATCCTTATCTTTGTTAGACTACGTGGTTTTTCCTTTCGGAAAGAGAATTGTCCCACCAACGTCTCGTTTTCCATGTTACACAGTGCCAGATTGCCTATATTGTCACATACCGCCACAAACCGCCCTTTGGGAGATACCTCAATTTGAAGCATCCAGACTTCGGGTCGCCCGACAGATTTTAGTTCACCTGTTTCCAAGTCCAATCTTGAAACACTACTTCTCGTTGAATATGCCACGAATCGTCCATCCATCGAAAAGGCTACGGGGCCACCACGATAACCCGGGATCATATTGTTTAAATAGGGGAAGTCCTTGTACATCATGTCAAAGGCCTTG
>DAOWID010000368.1 GCA_030641115.1 Planctomycetota bacterium
ACTATGCCAATCCGCCTGCGTTCCCGGCCTGTGGCCCCATCCAACTCGACCAAGTGACCTTTCGTACACAGGACGACTTCCTTCGTGCCGTCACCGTCCCAGTCATGGATTTGGCACGCAACATCGTGGTGCCAGTGCTTGCGCCCGATGGCCGGATTGCCCCACCGCCATAGGACCGTCCCATCCAGCTTTTGAACCACTGCCGTACTCGTGTAGTGTACGTCATTCTTGTTCACGTTTTCGGCGCTGACAATCTCAACTTCGCCGTCCCCATCCACATCACCTGCTACCACCCACTGTCCACCGTATTCAGGATCGAGCCGCACAATCTTCCAAGGCTCAATTTGCGCAGCTTTCCCCGATGGTTCGCCCACATCCTTCACGTCAAAGTAGACAGGCTTGCCCTGCTTTGCATCAAGCAAAGTACCCAGCCCAAAGAGGACCAGCAAACAAACAAGCCCTGCTAAGACCAGCGGATACCTGAATTTCAGACTTCTGCTCACAGCGGCCTCCGGCTAATCCTTCCAGATGTCAGCCGTTCGCGCCTTCACGTCCGGCATCTCTGGCAGCGGGCAACTGGGCACAGGCTCATACCAGAACGTCGCACAAGACCAATCGTCCCGTACCTCCGCCAGGCCGCCCTTCCACGCAATCTGCTGCATCGTAATCCGGCATTCCTTCCGCCACGAAGTCGGATCAGGCACATGCCACCGGTACATCGACACAAAGTCCTTCTGGTTCAGACTGCAACCGTTGTACAGATACGGCGTCTGCTGCATACCATAGGATAGGCCCACGTAGTCCTCGCTCCCGGTCCCACAAATGGTAGGAAAGTCTGTGTCACCATCCATATAGATTTTGATCTCGCCTTCACCCCACCACTGACCGGGATGCATGTTCCGCACACCGATGACTGTACCCATAAATCGGCCTTTGTTCTTTCGCTCCGTCAGCAGCACAAAATCTTCCTTCTCGGTCGTCGGATTTTCCCTGCGGAACAGCACGTGCAGCCGGCCAACGTCACTCGGATGCTTATCAGCGATTGTGTAATCGATCTGATAAAACAACGGCACGTTCTCTTTCCCTTCGTTGGTCAGTGTAATCTTCGCGCCCTTGACAAACGGCATAGGCAGCCAAATATTCATGCCGGCATTCTTGCCTAACGAATGTACCGCCGAAAAGTACGGCGTCACCTTGCCATGTGCAAAACCCATAAAGTCGCCGATTGGGCATTCGACGCTCGGATGTTCCTGCCCATCCCACCATGCTCGGATCACCAAGCTCCGCAGATTGACCGGCTTGTTAGCGGTGGTCATCCAGATATGTCGAATAGTCCCCGGCCCCTCAATGTCACAGAGCTGCACGCCCTGGCCGGCCTTCAAAGTCATCGCCGGCGCCCCTTTTCGCCCAACACCGAGCTTGCTCGCCGCCTTACCACCTTCGCCCGGCGCTCCCGTCGGATTCTCAAACGAAATCGAGCGCGACACCAAGCCGGTATCGAGAAGATACGGCTCCGCAACAATATCAACCTGCCTTTGCACCATTTCGCACCCCGAGACAAGAACAACAACAACCAAACACAACAGCTTGCCTACTACAGTTCGTGTGACCATGGCTTTCCCTTTCACAAATACAGTTCAGACATTCCCGGCTAACACCAACGATAACGTACAACGCCAGAAGTCTACTTCAATCCCCTGCTCGCGTCAATCCCCCACTCTCCCACCCCTCCTCATTCTTCATTCTCAATTCCCAATTCTAAATTCTTACCCCCCCACGATTCCTTGTCATCCTGAGGTCAAGCCGAACGATCTGGCCACCGCACTGAACAAATCGTGCCCCCGTCATTGCGAGTCCGCCATAGGCAGACGTGGCAATCTCCACGGAATAATCAGTATCGAAGAGCCGCCGTCGTTTGCCGTGTCGAAGATCCGCCGTCTTCTGGCGGACTGTAAGCCCGCCGTAGGCGGGGCGGAATCAATCGTCAATAATCAATAGTAAATAGTAAATTAAAACCCCCGTCCCCCCGCTTCTATTCCCACATTTCAAAAGCTTCATCGTTACACCGTCATTTCGACCGAGCGAAGCGAGTGGAGAAATCTGTCAAAACAAGTAATATCCATTCTTGTCATACTCGAGATATTTACGAAATGCTGTACTATCTACTGTAAAGTGAGGGACAACTGATATAATTTGAGTCAGATCAAGTTCAGCGCAATGCCCCCACGTCACACAAAGCATGAGAACCAAAAATACAAAGAATACTTGTCCAGCACATTTCATAACTATAGAAAACTAAGGACAGTGGGGCTCGCAGTTCTCGGCGAACCTGTTGAACAACCTTTCTTCGCCGGGCCGGGACTAGAAGTTTCCCTCTGCCGCTACCTTCAGAATGGATATATCCAAAGCCTGATCTGCTACCAGCTTCCTCAGTTGAGCATTTTCCTTTTGAACAGCCCTTAACTGCTTAATCATATCAGGACTCATCCCGCCGTACTTCTGTCGCCGGCGATAATAGGTCTGCTGAGAAATCTCTATCTCCTTGCAGACTCACCGGCACACTCTTTCCCTGCCCGGTCAGCAGCGCCAAGATCAGTGGGCTCCTCAGGCACGGGTCGCGCAGGAAATCTTATGACCAATACCCAGTCATTAGAATCAGGAGTGCAAAAATATCTATTCCCACCACCACTAACTGTACCCTGTCCTGTTATGCTCCCATCACGTGGATTAAACCAGAAATAATCAGCGCTGCCACTAACGTCAGAAAGATTCACTGTCACGTTTCCACCATCCTGCAGATAACCAGCATAACATTTACCCGGGTCTACAAACCAATACCCGTCAGCGGAGAAGCCATCAAGGCGTTCCTCAGGTGCCATATCCGCCAGAGGAAGTTGCGTTGATAACCACACGGCGTGACCGCACTGTTGAAGGTAGGAGGACGGAAGATCTGGATGACCGGAAGCATTCCATCTGGTGTAATAAAACTGTATCCCGCTCCCGCAAAACAGAGCATCCCTGTAGAGGTGAACTCGTGCTTCTTCGGCGCTCATCGGGTTATCCCCACCGCTACCAGCAGGCCATTGAAACCACCGCTCTGTCCACAGAGTAGGACGGTTCGAATCCCAGTAAGCAAAGCTCGTCTCCCTGTCCCAGTTCCGATGCCGTCCGTTAATCTTATTTGGACCAAGGTGTGATCTGTCACCATAATGCCAATCGGTTATGATTGCCAGAACTCCGGGATAAGTCGGATGATTTTGAATATAATCGGCCACATCGTATAAGAAGGCATTGGAGTGCGCAGACACCTCCCAGTTGGTCTCAATAATCACGTTCTTAAGATCCCAGGTATGTTCCAGTATCTTATCATAACTCTTCTTCCGGTTGGCATCTGTCTTATTATCACAAGGCCAGTCACGATCCGGCATATACAGGCAAATAACCACATAGATACCACGTTCGCGTGCATGACTACAAAAGGGACGAAGAAAATTATCATAGTAAGCTTCATTAGGCTGTCCGCAATCGTTATTATTCCACGCACTATATGAACAATAGGGATTATCGGGACCAGACTCATTCTCCTGGCAAAACGGAAGCCTAAAAGTGTTACAACCATATTGCGCATTTCTGTCCAGAAAATAATCCATGCTGGGAAACTTCGCCTCGGCGTCATCAGGTGCCTCATAATATCCTGCCAAAAATATCGCCTTATCCCCGGCCAAGATAACATGCGGCCTATTCGGATCCACGCTCAGTCTCTCAATCGCCAGAAGGTTGCAGGCTTGGACTAAAATCGCAATACACACTGCACACGCCGGCCGGATTGCCTCAAATAGATTTTCTTCACTCATAGAACTGTTCCTAACTGACATTTCCTTATGAGGTAAACTTCCCTTGATATCGGCATAATTCCCTATCATAAGACTAACTTTTGCGATGTGTTCATTGGAGGTTATGAAAGCTAGCGCATGTTCGTCAGTTCGTGGATAACTCTTGAGGTCAAATCGGGGTTTTTGGGTTGATAAACAAGGTTTTTGCCTTGAGCAACTTTTCGTGTAGTGACAATATTTTGTTCTTCGTCCCCTTTTTATCTTGACGATATGCCTTGTCGACGCATAATATCAATAGTCGTCGTACTGGCAATATCTTTCCAATCAGATACAGGAGCTAGCAAAGAGATGTTTCCGCGAGTTACTACGGTCAAGCAGGGCAAGAACACCTATCAGTATCTGCGGATACTGGAGTCTTATCGCCACGAGGGACGCTGTCGACAGCGAGTGGTGGCTAATCTGGGCCGAGTCGATCTATTGGACAACAAGCTGGATCGGCTGGTTAATTCGCTGGGTAAGTACTGTAAGAACAAATTGGTGGCGCCTGATCAGATCGAATGTAAAGAAGCGTTAATATGGGGATCGGTGCTATTAGCTCGCTACTTATGGCAGCAGGTGGATCTTCCTGAAATTATCAAAAAGCATTGTCAATCACACAGACAGAAGTTTGAAGTGGCGGAGACGGCATTTGTGTTAATAGCAAACCGCTTGTGCGAGCCAAGCAGTGAACATGGTCTGGCACGATGGCTGGAACATACCTTTGTGTGTGATTGTCATGCAAGACGTTGGCAGCCAGATTGGCTGCCTGCTGAGCGTATCACCAAGCAGCAGCGGGTAAAGGTCGAACATCGGCAATTGAATCGCTGGTATCGCACACTCGATGCCTTGTTAGCGGCAAAGGAGAAGATCGAAGAGGCTCTATACCTTCATGTTCGCGACCTGTTCAACCTGAAGGTGGATATGGTCTTTTATGATCTGACCAGCACGTACTTTTGCCGTAAATCGCCGAAAGGTCAATTGCGTCGTCATGGGGTCTCAAAAGATAAAAAGCCGCGTCAGGTACAGGTAGTTGTTGGTGTGGTGATGGCCAATGGTTTTCCGATAGCTCACCATGTTTTCCCGGGTAACACAGCAGACAAGAGCACTCTACAAAAGGTTGTTGCTGATTTGGACAGACGGTTCGGATTGAGACGAGTAATAGTGGTATCTGATCGCGGGCTGGTAAGTGAGCGGAATCTTGATTTCTTATCGAGACAGCAGTTTGGTTATCTTCTTGGGGTTCCAGGCAGACGATGTGATCAAGCCGCTGATGTTCTCAAGGCTCTGGCTGATGACCAGTGGCAACAAGTTGACCAGGGCAATCAGGTCCAAGAAATTTGTCTTTCAGACAGAAAGACTCGCTACTTTGTTATTGATAGTACCGAGCGGCGTTGTTACGAGGAATCGATGCGTCAACGTTCAATGCAGCGTGCTAAAGAGCAACTGCAGAAGGTCGTCGCTGCTGTCAAGAGCGGACGTCTCAAAGACCCTGCTAAGATCGGTGCCCGTGCACGCGGTGCACTTTCAAGAAATCATGGTTATCGATATTATTCGTGGGATGTGAGCGGACCCGGTCAATTTAACTTCTACGAGGATCAGGAAAAGCTTGCTGCCGAGATGCTCCATGAGGGCAAGTATATTCTCAAGAGCGACGACAGGCATCTGACTGCTATTGATGCGGTGGCCTGTTATAAGGAACTGAACACAGTGGAACAGGGCTTCCGCGACCTAAAGGACGTTATCGATATGCGTCCGATCTATCACAAGAGTGACGAAAGAATCGAGGCTCATATCTTCGTGGCTTCCCTTGCATTGTTTCTTAAGCGAACGTTGGAATATCAACTGTCCTCAAAGCTGCCGGAATTGAGTGCTACCGATGCCTTTGCGGCGGTTCAATCAATCGGCTTAGCAGAGTTGGACGTTGCCGGCCAAACCAAGCGTCTGGTCTCTGGCGGAGGCCGAGATGCCAGACGGATTTTGGCTGCTTTGGGGATCAAAGAAATCAATCCGCCTGGTCATTGAAAGGGCACTGATGAGAGCAAAAAATGCCAATGTAGTGACAAATTCAAAATCGAGTCCTTATTTTACAAGGACTTACGAGCGCAACTGACGAACATGCGCTAG
>DAOWID010000077.1 GCA_030641115.1 Planctomycetota bacterium
GCCATCGCCAACATCACCACCAACGCTAAGCCCATTCGCAGCTTCATCTTCTTCTGCCCGCGGATAAAATGCTGCTCAAAACAAAAAGATACATCTAATCGGCTGTTGACTCGCTCAACAGATGTCCGCTTCTTGTACATCTGCTTCCAGCGGTAACTACTTCTGGCCAGTGGAGTGAACACTCGCTGGTCCTGCGACAGCCAGACTCCGACGAGCATGCGGTGGCACCCATTCTCGTCCGGCTGTCGATCCGACCGATACAGCCCTGCATCCTCTCGCAACTGGACGCCGAGGGCCTTCGCAGCAAATGAGTACCGATTCGTTTATGGTCAGCAACCTCACACAAAATCGAAGAAATATTTTCCACTTGAACTGCGTACCAAGGGATTTTCAGTGTCAGATTCCGCCTCTCCCGCACCAATGTCAAATCAGCAGAGTTATAGATAGTAAGCTGCACCTTATCGCGTCGTGGCAGTGTCACTAATTCTATCGCACTTGCCGGCGCAAAAGGCGGCTGCTCAGATATTTGCTCTGGTAGGGCTGAACGTGTACCACCGGGAGTTATCGCACCGTGAAAATATTCCCTCATGGGTGTCTCTTCTTTGGGCATACCCAGTGCAAGTGTTCTTCCTGCAGCGTCTTTTGTATCCAGTTCTGCAACCGGTGGCACCTCCATCCTTTCATCAAACTTCTTTGCCACCGTCAGCACCTCTGAACCTTTTTCTACCTCGAGTTCTGGGTGCGGTGTTTCGTCTGCCGGCACTGGGCCTTTCGCAAAATGCCGGCGCGTGGATTCCTTTTCAGTCAAACTGGCAAGCAATAGTGCCAGTCCTACGATCAAAACCGCTGCAGCAGTCGCTATCCAGGCTGGGTTCGTAAATGGAATTACTCTCCGCTGCACAGGTTGAGCGGCTTGCTCGGTTACCCGGGAGAGCAGATCCTCAGAGACCACTATGTCCCCGCGTAGCAAATCCAAGGCCGTGAATTTGTGCTTTAGCTGCTCCAAATGCTCACGACACTCGGAACACACTTCAAGGTGTGCACCAATTGGTTCAGTCTCGGCCTCTGAAATCAGTCTGAACTGGTATTCAATAAGCTCTCGTTCTGTAAGATGATGGCTCATTTGACCTCTCCCGCAACATCGGGCAGCCTTTGCGCCAGTGTTCTAAGTGCCCTCTACATGTGCGTTTTGACCGTCCCGATAGAGCAGTCCAAAACTTCCGCCATTTCCTTGTAGGTGAGCTGCTGATAATATGCCAGCACGAGCGTTGCCCGCTGCCTTTCCGGCAGCGATGCAAGGGCTCGGCGGACCTCTTGTGCCTGCTCAACTCTTACCACCTCCTGTGATGGGTCACACGAACTATCTGCAACAGCAACCTCACAAAGCTCTTGGCCGTCATCATCACAATCTAACTTGCGGTTCAGCGACACAACTTGTAGTCGCTTGCGTCTTCGCGCACCGTCGATTGCCACATGAGTTGCGATTGTAAATAGCCAGCTTTTGAATTGGTTACCCCGAAGGGTATGGGCTTTTGCATGGACACGTTTGAAGGTCTCCTGAAAGAGGTCCTCTGCTTGTTCTCTATCCCGACTCATTCGCGTCAAATATCCCAACACGCTATCCCCATATCGGCTCACAAGCTCGCCGAACGCTGTCCTATCGCCCTTAAGATGGGCGTCGGTTAGGCTTTTGTCGGTGTTCTGCATTTAGGCTATCTGCTCCAACTATTACTACAGATGCCTATCGTAGCTTCTTGGTTGACAGGTAATAAAGTAAATTTTCCGTAAAATTGCCGCCTGCGACATAAGGCGCTTGATACGACGTCATTGTGTGCAAATGCTTGAAGCAACACAAATCTTTGAATAGAATGAGTTTTGCGTTGTCAGATAATCCGAATTTTCACAGGTATGAGCATGAGCGATGTTACCCGTATTCTGACTGCAATAGAACAAGGTAACGTAGGGGCGGTGGACGAGCTGCTTCCAGCGGTCTATGAAGAACTGCGTCTTCTTGCGGCTCAAAAGCTATCGCGGGAGCGGTCCGGCCAGACACTGCAGGCGACTGCTCTGGTACACGAGGCCTACATCCGGCTGGTCGGGGCGGAAGGGCGGAATTGGAGTGGTCGTGGGCATTTTTTTGCGGCGGCGGCTGAGGCGATGCGTCGGATTCTAATCGAAAACGCCCGGCGTAAACAAAGACTAAAGCAAGGCGGCGGGCAGCAGCGAGTCAGTCTTGATGATGCCGACATAGCTATCGAAGGGCCGCCAACTGATATACTTGCTCTGGATGAAGCGCTCGCTAAGCTGGCCGAAGAGGACCCTGTGAAGGCCGATCTGGTCAAGCTACGCTACTTCGCAGGCTTGACGATCGAGCAGACGGCCAGGGTACTGGAGATTTCGCGTGCCACAGCCGACCGATATTGGTCCTACGCCCGCGCCTGGCTTTTCCACGAGATCAACAAGGGTGAGTGAATGTACCCTGTTTCAGTTTTTTCCACGTTTTTACATTTTTTTCATTTTTTGTGAGGCGTTTCCGGCCTTGATGACGCACTGAACTACAGAGAGTTATGACAAGGAGCTAAATCGTGGTTGCTGAACCAAATGACATTGAAGCGATATACAGTGCGGCCCTTGAGAAGGGCAGCCAGGCGGAACGATCTGCCTATTTGGACGCTGCTTGCGGCGATGATCCTGTCTTACGTGCCCGTGTCGAAGCGTTGCTGAAGGCCCATGCCGAAGCCGGCGATTTCCTTGAAGTTCCGCCTTTAGGCCGTGGTGCTACTTTGGACCAACCTGGTCAGATTGAAGGGCCCGGTACGATGATTGGTCGATATGAGCTGCTGGAGCTGATTGGCGAAGGCGGGATGGGTTTGGTCTATATGGCTGAGCAGAAAGAGCCAATCCGGCGAAAAGTCGCTCTGAAGATTATCAGATTAGGCATGGACACAAAACAGGTCGTTGCTCGCTTCGAAACGGAGCGCCAAACTTTGGCCGTTTTGGAGCACCCCAATATTGCCCATGTATTTGACGCAGGGACAACTGAGGCCGGGCGACCCTACTTCGTCATGGAATATGTAGAGGGTATGTCCATCACCAAGTATTGCGATGAGCAGAAGCTGAGTATTGAGGAAAGACTTGAACTCTTCCGACAGGCCTGTGAGGGCGTTCATCACGCACACCAGAAAGGAATCATACACCGGGACATCAAGCCATCGAACATTTTGGTGCCCGTTCAAGATGATAAACCAGTACCGAAGATTATCGATTTTGGGATTGCCAAGGCAATTACGCAACCTTTGACAGAGAAGACATCGTACACCGAGCACGGCCAGTTGCTCGGTACACCTGAGTACATGAGTCCTGAACAGGCCGAGATGGCCTACCAAAACGTCGATACCCGCTCGGACATATACTCCTTGGGCGTATTGCTTTACGAGTTGCTAACCGGCGTACCGCCGTTCGATGCCAAGAGACTTCGTGAAGGTGGTATTGACCATATTCAACATATAATTTGCGAAGAGGAGCCAAGAACACCAAGCGCTCGACTGACGAGCTTAGGCGATAAGGCCAAATTAGTTGCTCAAAGCCGTAGAACACAGATCATCACATTAACCAGACGTCTTCATAGAGAATTGGAGTGGATACCCATGAAAGCGATGCGAAAAGATCGAACAAGAAGATATAGGTCGGCCTCTGCGCTAGCCGATGACATTCAGAACTACCTCACTGGAACTCCTCTGATTGCTGGGCCTGAGTCCACCATATACAGAGCCAGAAAATTCGTACGAAAACACGCTGGGTCCGTGGCAACCGCGGCGCTCTTGGCGGTGGTGATAATTTTGGGCCTGGTGGCCAGTATATTGCTGGGCTGCAGAGCAGAACAGGCCCGGCAGAAAGAGGCCACCGCTCGCAAGCAAGTTGAACAGGCTCTGTTGCGTGCTGAGAACGCCGAGAAGCTGGCAGAGGAACGAGCTGAAGAGTATCGCCGTTCTCTATACTTCAATCGTATTGCTTTGGCCGATGTAGCATACCGCGAAGGTAACGTCCGCCGTCTTCGTGAACTGTTGGAATTGTGCCCCGAGGATTTGCGTAGTTGGGAATGGTATCGGCTCAATCACATCTCAGACCAACCCTGCATGGCTATCCGAGGGTATACCGGGACTGTCTATTCGGCAGCGTTCAGCCCAGATGGCAAACACATAATCTCTGCTTGGGACAAAACAATCAAGGTTTGGGATGCAACAACAGGCACCGAAGTGATGAACCTCTCCGGACACGAAGGACAGGTCATGTCGGTAACGTTCAGCCGGGATGCAAAACGCATCGTCTCGGATAGTAAGGACAAAACCATCAAGGTATGGGACGCCGCGGCTGGTACATTGCTGATGACGCTTCGCGGCCATGGGGGTGGTGTTTGTACTCGATTCAGCTGGGATGGTAAACGCATTGTCTCCGGCAGTGGTGATAGTACCATCAAGGTATGGGATGCAACAAGCGGTGCCGAATTAATGACTCTCAGTGGGCATGAGAAAAATGTCTGGTCAGTAGCGTTCAGTCCGGACGGAAGACGTATCATTTCGAGTAGTAAAGATGAAACATTCAAGGTATGGGATGCAGAAACTGGCACAGAACAGAGGACTATCAGCGTGCCTGAGGGCGCCATTTCCGTTGCCTTTAGTCCTGATGGCAGATGGATTTGCTCGAGCAGTTCAGACGGCACAGCCAAAGTTTGGGATGTAGCTACAGGGACCGAACTGATGACCTTGCGTGGGCATAAAGAACTGGTCCTTTCCGTTGCGTTCAGCCCAGACAGTAAACGCATCATGACAGGAAGTGTGGATCACTCAATCAAGCTGTGGGATGCGGCAAGTGGGCATGAACTGATGACCCTCCATGGACACGAAGCCCTCGTCATGTCGGTATCATTCAGCCCGGATGGCCAGCGAATCGTCTCAAGTAGCATGGACGGGACGGTTAGGGTGTGGGACACAACCATCAAGCGTGACCACATGACACTCCAAGGCAGCCATCATTCTGTTTTTAGTCCGGACAGTAAGCGGCTCATATCAACTGGCAAGTATGATAATACAATTAAGGTGTTTGATGTTGCGACCGGTACCGAACTGATGACTCTTTGTGGACATAACGGCCGGGTTTGGTCAGTGGCGTTCAGTCCGGACAACAAACGAATTGTCTCGGGAAGTTTCGATCAAACGGTCAGGGTCTGGGATGCTGTGACCGGGGATGAACTTATGATTCTTCGTGGGCATGAGAAAAGAGTCTGGTCGGTAGCGTACAGCCCGGACGGCAAGCGCATAGCCTCGGGAAGTTATGACACCACTATCAGAGTCTGGGACGCCGAAACGGGAAACGAACTAAAAACCCTTATTGGGCACGATGCCCGTGTTGAGGCAGTTGCATACAGCCCGGATGGCGAACACATCATATCAGGAAGTTGGGACAATACGGTTAAGGTTTGGGACGCCGAAACAGGAGACGAACTAATGACCCTTATTGGCCACGATGCCATTATCAAGGCGGTTGTGTACAGTCCGGACGGCAAGCGTATAGTTTCTGCCAGTTGGGATAATACAGTCAAGGTGTGGGACGCCGCATCCGGAACCGAGATGATGACTCTTCGCGGGCACAAAGGCCGCGTGTGGTCTGTAGCCGTTAGCCCGGATGGCAGACGAATCGTCTCAAGCA
>DAOWID010000125.1 GCA_030641115.1 Planctomycetota bacterium
AGGCAGGTTCATTCTTTCCGCAACACCATCGCGGTTTGGTCCCCGCCATTGCGGCCAATCTTGACGAGCAGCCAGTGACAAAGGCCCAGTTGCCTGTATGATGAGCAAGATCAGTAGCATTTGACGCCACAGGATAAGAAGGCTGTCCCCACATGCCTTACTTCCACCGTTGGAAGGGTACATCCGCTTCTCAGGTTTAAGGGTCTTCTCGGGCTTCATCGTATAATCTCCTTCAATTAACATCGTAGCAGAGCAGCACGTCCTGGTCGCGGAGGTACAACCGGCCATTGGCAATCACCGGATGCGGCCAGCTCTGCTTGTTGCTGCGGTCGGGCTGATTGAAACGGCCTCTGAGCCGGAAGCCCTCCGGTGTGGCCTCGACCAGGCTCACCTTGCCGTCTTCACTGTGGACGTAGAGCATCCCGTCGGCGTACAGCAGCGAGCATTTCTTGCCCGAGCTTCGGTCCGTCCACACCACCCGGCCCGTGTTGTAATCCAGGCAGGTGAGGATGCCTGGGTCGTTGCAACCATAAAGACAGCCTTCCAACAGGATCATACCGCCGTGGTGATTCTTCATCTGCTTGGTGACGTAGAGTTCCTGTGGCGTGAATTCTTGTGAGGTCACACCGACCTCAATGAGTGCACCGCGGCCGCTGCCATAGCCACTGGCGGCAAAGACGGTCCGGCCGGACCAGACAGGTGTGGCGCAGTTGGCGTGGTGTTTGCCGAGGCGGTCGTAGCGCCATAGCAGCTTGCCGTCCTTGGCATTTACACCGATCAGGCCTTTGGCTGTCAACTGCACGTACCGGTCGACCTGCCCGAGTGAGACTTTTATGATCGAGCTGTAGGCCGCCGGATCGCCGGCCGGCGAGGCCCAGACGGGCTGGCCGTCTCCCTTGAGCAAGGCCAAGATAGTCGCCTTCTTGCCTCCAGGCGTACACAGCACCCAGTCTCCGTCGAGCAGCACTGATTCGGAATAACCCCATTCAGGCGGCTTTCCGCCGAACTCGGCCACCAGGTCGTGTCGCCAGACCTCCCGCCCGGTCTTGGCATCCAGGCAGATCAGATCACCGTTGATTCCAAGAGTATAGAGGCGTCCTGCATCGATCGTCGGGGTTGAGCGTGGGCCCGGGAAACCATTGCCTTTATGACGGATCGGACCGATGGGCGTGGCCCAAACCTGCTTTCCCTCCCGCGTCCAATCCAGCGCGAACACCCATTCCTTGCCGGCGCGGACACTCATGATATAGAGCAGGTTATCCACGATGGCGGGTCCGCTGTGGCCTTCACCCAGACCGGTCGCCTTCCACAACAGCGTTGGTCCATCCGGCGGCCACTCTTTCAGCAGTCCTGTCTCCCGACAAATACCGTCACGGTTTGGTCCCCGCCAGCCGGGCCAATCATCGCCAGCGGCCCATGACAAGAACCCAGTTGCTTGGATTGTGAGCGAGATCAGCAGCACTTGACGCCACAGGATAAGAAGGCTGTCCCCACATGCTTTACTCCCACCGTTGGAAGGACACATCCGCTTCTCAGGTTTGAGGGTCTTCTCAAGATTCATCGCATCATCTGCCTCGATTAGCCATACGAGCTTTTGTGATTTGTGCCACTGCCTACTTGGCTTGCGCCCGGACGTCGTAGCAGTAAAGGTTCTTGTCGTATCTCAAGTACAATCGGCCGCCGATCACCACGGGATGCGCCCAACTGGGGCCGCTGCCCTGGACACTAAAGCTGCCCTTCATCTCCATTGCCTCTGGCGAACAGGTTGCCAACCCTGCTGCGCCGCCGCGTTCGCCAAACAAGTACAGCATCCCGTCGGCAAAGCAGACCGAGCCCTTGCGGACTCCCCTTTCCTGCCATTTCTTTTCGCCGGTCTTGAGATCCAGGCAGACCCAACTGCCGCCGTGGTTGCCGTAGATGTAGCCGTCGTGGACGATGTAGCCGCCGTGATGGCAGTCCATGTCGGCGGTTCTCCAGGCCTCTTCAGCCGAGACCTGGTCACCAGTGACGGTGAGTTTGAAGCAGATACCACCCTTTCTGTATCCGTTGGCCCAGAAGACGTATCCGTCGGAGAAGATCGGCGTTGGGCAGTTGGCGGTGTTGCGAGCGCTGAAGGGGTTGGACCAGAGGACACGGCCATCTTTGGGATCGACGCAGACGATGCCCCCTGCGGTGCCATTGACGATCAAGGGAACGCCTTGATATACGAATGGATAGCACGAGCTATATTGGGCCCCTGCCTTGAAGCCGCGACTGGTCCACACGGTCCTGCCGGTCGCTTTGTCCAGTGCGACGACACATTTCTCTCCGCCGGGGGTAATGACGGCCAAGTTCTCGTAGATCAGCACAGACTCGGCATATCCCCAACCCGGGGCCCTACCTCCGAAGTCGCGCATGTGCCTGGTCCATTTCTCCTTGCCGGTATTAGCATTGTAGCAGCCGACCAGACCATTGCCCGATATGAGGTACAGGTTGTCACCGTCGATCATTGGCGTCGATCGCGCTCCGCCGTGGCTCCTGGTATAGGCCGAGCCGTGGTTGATCTCCCACTTGGGCTTGCCGTCGAGGTCAAAGGCGAAGATTTGCAATCTGTCGTCCACATCGCCGGTGGTGTAAATCGTACTGCCAGTGACGGCCACGGAGGAGAAGCCCTTGCCGATGCCTTCGGCTTTCCATAGCAGTTTGGGGCCCTGATCAGGCCACTGTCTGAGCAGACCTTTGTCGGGTGATTTGGCGTCCCGCAGTGGTCCCCGCCAGCCTGGCCAATCATCGGCGACGGACCGAGTCGGCGCGAACGGCACGCAAAGCGCACAAATGACGGCAGCAAACACACTCTTGAACTTTGTCATAGTCGTTTCTCCGGAATAATGACCTTTTTCACCTTGGTTCAATTGCCTCTCGATATATGTCGATGGGTGTCCAGAGCCCCTGTGGCGTCTTTTCGCTTCTGCCCCAAAGGTAAACCATAATATAATCCAGCATACAATCGACGGGGCTTCTAAACGTGAACGATTGTCCAGGTTCGTCAATCCGCACGCGCTCGTGAACGTAGGAGCCTATTTCTGCCCCACTCACCCTGCCGATGTAAACATCATCAATCCATATCGTCGCACCAACTGGAGCATCGCGCTGGTTGCCGTAGGCCTGAATGAACAACGCGAACTTTTTGGTGTCGGGGAGGGTCTTGAACGTGCCCTCATACTTCGTCCACTGCTCAATCCGCGCAGCGAGCTTCCAGATGCCCGCGTAGGGTGCCTTGAAGTCTGTTACGTAAACCTCACCTTTTTTCATTTTCCGCACAACATCCTCGCGTTTCCAGTTGTGCTTGTTGTTGAGCACACCGATGAATACTCCACCTTCTCCCAGATAAGCATACTGTGCGCCGACGCTGGGCCGGTCGGGGCGCGGCGGGTCCTCCCAAAAGGGATCGGCGTGAAATCCCAAGTAGGTCAGGTGATGCTTCTCTGCGCCTGGCGGGAAGGTCATGAACCACATGAAGTCGTAATCCCCGCGGTAACCACGGTTGAAATTGATAATGCCGATAGTGTCCTTTGGTGCGTGTATACTCCGTTCGACGGTGAACGGCTCTCGTTTGGAATCAAGGATGAAGTCTTTGTCCTCCTTGCTCACGAAGGCACATATCCTGCTTTTGCCGTGCATTCCCTGCTGGTTGACTCGCTCGACCGGTCGTACTTCCAGCCAGGGTTTGGCGGCAAGCACGCGGTAAATGGTGACGACCGGCTGTTTATCTTTCTGCCCTTGGCCTGCGTGTTTCACAACCACTTGCTGAGGTGTGTTCTTCAAGATTTGGACCCATAGGGTCCCATGACCGAAGTTGCGACCTCCGGTATCGTTGACCTTGTAAATCTCATTGGGTTTGTAGCCCGCGTCCCCGACCTTGGCCATCAAATCAACGCTGTCGTCTTTATTGGTGAAAAGGAACAGGTAAAAAGTCTCACCCTCAAGCATGAAATCCCCCCGTGGCTGGTAGTCTGTCATGCCGTATGGCACCAACACCCAGTTGGCCCGGTCTTTCCATGCATCGTACATGGGATTCTTCTGCGAATAGGTTTTGCCTGTATCCCAAAGGCGGACGATGGGGTTGTTGCCAGCTTCTTGCTGCGTTTTTTGCCGCCGATGCTCACGCCACCGGAGGATGCCATCTTCACCCATCTCTTGCAGCCGCGGGATAGGCGGTGCAGGACGGTCGACTTTCGTTTCAGGAACCATTTTGCCGTCAATCGTTATGTTTTCCGCCTTGCCCACCGAACACCTCTCATATTTGACGCCGTCTGGCATTTGGAAAACATTATCCTTGATTTCAATATTGTGCGGCATACAGTCTTCAACCGGTATGTTGTTATGCGTGCCGTAAGCAATGGAGACGGCAACCAAGGGGCGGAAGTTGGTAACAGTTCGGAGGTTGCGGAGGAGGTTGGCGCGGATCAGGCCTGAGCCGTCCCGAATCCCAACTGCGTGACGGAGGTTCTCAAAGATATTTCTCTCTACCACGAAGGTCCCGTCCATGCCCGGATGCGTATCCACCGCGCAGAGCTCATAGGGCGACTGGTCGTTGCTGCCAACTCGGTTGTGAATGAACTGCCAATGGGTCTTCCTGACGCCTTCTTTGTGGACATATTTGCCCACACGCTTGGGACTGCTCCAGTCCAGAGCGCCGTTGGAGGCCAAGGAGTGGCGGTTTTGGCTGAATTCGTTGTCGGTGACCAGAACATACGCCCCAGAATAGATGGCCACACCATAGCCCAAGTTATGGTGGATGAAGCAATGGTCAACTTGCGCCGTGGCCTCGCTGCCAAAGTTCGTGGCGTAGCTGAAGCCAAGTAGCTCACAGTGGTCGATGTGGATGTTCTGTTTGCCGGATACGGTGATGCCGTAGGTGTTGTTAGTGGTGCTTGGGGTCGTGTCGTCGCCCTGGAGCTTGAGGCGAGTGAAGCGGACGTTGTCGCCCTCGACATTGAATAGATGGACGCTGGCGTTCTTGGTCTGACAGTGAGTTTTAGCCCCTTCTCCTATGATGGTGAGCCCACCAGGCACGCGTACTTGCTGCTCGAACAGATATTGTCCGGCAGGAAGAAAGACCACCGCAACGCCGTCTCTGGCCGCCCGGTCACATGCGGCCTGCACATCCTTGGCGGTTTGCGTCTCCACGGTGACTTGGCTCGCGAGCTGTTTCTTCTCGATGTCGCTCAATGGCACATCGGGACCAATAGGGCCACGTGGTCCGACCAGCGGGACGGTTGCTCTTTGGCGGTCATTCTTGGCCGCTGGGAGCGCATGAACAGCAACTGCTAGCAGCATTGTCCCAAGCATAGCTGCAACGACAAGAGAGTTTGTCCGTTTCATGCAAAATTCTCCTCTTAATATATCGTATCAAAAGGCTTCTGCAAGATTGCAGGTTAGGTATTGAAAAACATTTTCCACTCTATCGTACTGCCTCAAACACAATCATTTTGCAGAATTCTTTTCGTTGTCTTTTAGCAAATCCGGTCGACATTTGCGATTACTTCGCAGGTGCACCGATGAGCTGTCGCTTCTTGTTTTTCATGGTATTGAAGATATCCATTTGCATCGCTTTTTGGTCGATCTGACGTATGATACGCACACTCGTAGGGCCATCGGTGACAGACCAGCGGTAACCATTCTTGGGACCAGCTACTAAGACAGGTTGGGTCTGCTTGATCCAGCCCAATCGCAAACGCTGACTGATAATAGCCGCTAAACAAGACGGATCAAAAAGCGGTTTATTACGTGCGGGCACGATTTTCTTGAGGTATTGGCCCAGTGGGTGGTCTGCGTAGAGATGTCCCTCAGTGCGCTTGTCAATGCGTACGCGGGCACCGACCGGTGCAGGCATTATCCAGGTTTCTAAACCGCTCTGGGCCACGACAAACATCGACCACGGATCGTTGTTGCCATTAAACTCGTTGGTGATTTCATTGTTTGAGCCGCCCAGCCACATCACGCGCATTCTTCTTTTGAGCTGCAGGTCCTCGACGCGTGCCTGCAAGATGGCGCTGGCCACGTTAGTTCCAGGTCCGACCGGCACGACCCAAACCGGATTGGTCGGTGAGGCCCCACGGGCAGCGGCGAGAATCGCTTCGCTTGCTTGCGAGATGATGGGTATGGTATCGTGCCAATCACCGCTTTCGGGCACCTTGAGCGGCTGGTTTGCACCGCGAAAGACGAACGGTACGCGATGCTCCGGCAGGCCGCTCTTTCCGGCCAGATTCAGAATGTTTAGGATTTCCTCGTAGTTGATCGGTTCCTGGCCGCCGCCGTGATGAACGCTGTTGATGCCCAGCAAATCCAGCTCGCTGAATAGTGCGTAGCCGAAGTAGTGTTGGTCGTCCTGCTCGTTCTTCTGATCGGTGTCAAGGAAGACCTGCGGCACGTGGAGCGTTTGTTCAGTGTGTGCCCGCACAATCGCCAGGCACTCATCGTTGTACTTGCCGTCGGAAACCGCCAATTTGACCTTGTAGATTCCAGCTTGATTGTATGCGTGATTGGTCTGACTGCCGTGTCCGGTTTCATCATCGCCGAAATCCCATTTGTAGTCTGTTATCTGGCCAACAGAATCATCTGCCGTGAATTTGACCGGTTTGCCGACCATAACCGGGGCGGCTAAGGGTGTGATCCGGGCCTCGACAGGAGGCACGACGGTTATTGTTCGCCGCGACTTGCCCGTATTCTTGCCATCGGAGAATTTCAGAGTCACTTCGAATGTCCCTGTGCTGTCAAAAACATGCGAGACCCGTTTGCCGGACGCTTTTGCGCCATCGCCGAAGTCCCACGACCAGGATCGGATCTTGCCGAGCAAGGCCGTCGCGTCGAATCGCACAGGGGTTCCAGCACGAATAGGCCAGCGAGGAAGCTTCAGCTCTGCATTGATCAGCGGACAATGAGCAACAATCCAAGAGACGCCTTCTTCGCCGCGGAAATGAATACTCTTTACTGGCGTCTTGCCGTCCTTGCTGAACACGCTTACGCGAATTGCATCAAATCGGACGGGTTTTGTGGCCGGCCCGCCCCATACGTATCTGTCCCTGTCGTACCAGCCGCCCACGCCGCGAGCATGAATCAGCCATTTTCCGTCGCTGCGCAACTCGATTTTCCATGCCGTCTGTGGTTGTGGCTGATTTTCGTACACGCCACTGAGGACGATAAGATTGGCCTGGATGGGCCGGGGCCATTGGGCCATCCACCACGCGGGCCGGCCCTCTGGGACCACACCCAGGTCCTGGCCAAATCCCACGCCGTACTCATGCCACTGGGAAGACTTGACGAAGCGGCGATGCCGGAGGTCGTAAATCATGTGGTCCGGTGCACCGCGCAGCCCTTTCTTGTAGGATTCGAGATTGCCGGTGACCTTGGCATCGACCAGAAGGTTGTGCGTCCACTCTGGTATGCGAACGGCTGAGTACGTGTCTGAATATTGTATGCAGAAAATGAGGATGACCGAATGTGCCAATAATCTGCCAATGTGTTTCATCGCGATCTCTCCTGGAATCTGACATTCACCATACGCGAGGACCAACTGTGACCATATCACGCCATATTACACATCTTGAAGTACACTTGACCAGAATACCGTAGCTACGCGGAGAATACAAGATTTTGGCACGGTACGTCACTGAACCTGTTCGTTGTTGCACGGCTTGCCATGTGAAACGCAGCTACTTCGGCTTATTGTCTTCTGTTAGCAAATCTGGGCGCCATTTTTGGGTGCGTTCCAGAGCCTGCTGGTGTCGCCACTCGGCTATTTTGCCGTGGTCGCCGCTCAAGAGAATGTCAGGGACCTTCATGCCGCGAAAGACTTCCGGCCTGGTATATTGCGGATACTCTAATCCGCCTCCGGCGGACTCACCGAAAGAATCATTTTTTGCGGAGTCTTCATCGCCGAGCACGCCCGGTAGTAATCTTGCGACTGCGTCGACTATAACCATAGCAGCCAGCTCACCGCCGTTCATTACGTAATCGCCGATCGAGATTTGCTCGGCGCCGAGACCGATGCGAATTCGCTCGTCAAAGCCCTCATATCTGCCAGCTATCAGAATCAGCCGATTCTCAGCGCTTAGCTCGACTGCTTTTGCCTGGTCGAACTTTTGCCCCTGGGGGGTCAGCAGGATGACGCGGCCTTTCTGAGGCGACAATTTCTGAACATGCTCAAAACAGTCAAAAAATGGGCCTGGCATCATAACCATGCCGGGCCCGCCACCATAAGGCTTGTCATCGACTTTGCGATAATTGTTGGCGGCGAAATCCCTTATATTGGTAAGAGTGATTTCGACAAGTCCAGAGTCCTGAGCCCTCTTCAATATCGAGCAACTCAAGGGCGATTGAAACATCTCCGGGAAAAGGGTGAGAACATCAATACGCATGGCTGGCGTACTCAAATTTTGTCGGCTTAAATAGCACCCCCCAATAAATTGGGGGGCTAAATATGTTTGAGGTTGCCACGGCCTTTACAGGCCCGGCAATGACCCCGCAGCAATTTAGGGCAGCAGTCTAATTGGTGCGGGACGCGCTTGGACGTCGCCGTGCCGGCGACGGCTAAACCTTTTATTCTTCCTTGGCTTGTGGTTCAGCTTCGGTCTTTGGTTTTTGTTCGGTCTCTGGCTTTTTGTCGGTTGTGCCGGGTTTGTCCTCGACTTTCTCTTCTGCTGCTTCGGCCTCGATCTTTGCCGCGGGTTCAGCCTCGGTTTTTTCTTCTACCGTTTCGATCTTGGTCTCGGCCTCTTCTTCTACTGGTTTGGCTTTGGCCTTGGGTTTTCGCATAGGTTTTAGTTCAGCTTCCGCTTCGGGCTTTTCTTCGGCTTCTGCTTTGGGTTCGACTTCAGCTTCGGCCTTTTTCTCTGCTGCTTGAGGTTCGACCGTTGCCGCGGGTTCAGCCTCGGTTTCTTTCTCTACGGCCTTGGTCTTTGCTCTGGCTTTTCGCTTAGGTTCTTGCTTAGCTTCTGCTTCAGCCTTTTCTTCGGCTTCTGCTTTCGGTTCCACTTCAACCTCGGTCTCAGGCTCAGGTTTGACCTCGGTTTTTTCTTCTACTTTTTCGACTTTTCTTTCTGGTTTTGCCTCAGTTTGGGCCTCAATCTTTTCTTGTGCTACTCCAACTTCGGTCATTTCCTCCACCGCTTTGGCCTCTGCCTTGGGTTCTTTCTCAGGTTTCTTAGCTTCGGCTCTGGCCTTTTCCTCGGCTTCTGATTTCGGTTTTGCTTCGGCTTCAGCCTTTGGTTTTGCTTCGGCTTTTGCCTTTTCCTCAGCTTGTTCAGCTTGTTTTTTCAGGGCAACTCTTTCAGCCTCTGTGAAGGGCTTGCCTTTGGCACGGGCTACGGCCTTTGCGCGTGCTCGGCGAGCAGCGGTTTGTTTTGCATATTTGCTGTCGATACCTTGCCTGAGCAGGATCTGCGAAACGGTGTCGGATGGTATTGCTCCTTTATCGAGCCAGTACTGTACACGCTCGCGCTTGAGGACAATCTGTTTGGCTGGGTCCTTTTCGATTGGGTCGTAATGGCCCAGCTTTTCGAGCACTTTGCCATCCCGCGGTGCGCGTGACTCGACCGCATTGATTCTGAAGAACGGCCGATGCCGCCTGCCCATCCTCGTCATTCTTAATTTTACTGCCATGATCGTCTCCTGTACTTACTCGTTATAATCAATTCCCGCGACCCGCCATAGGCGGATCACGAAACACGTTTGGTCAATCTGTCAAATACGAACGAAGTTCTTGTCGACAGCGCAGTAGAGCGCGTCTATTTTCTTCTGAAGGCCAATTGTCTGTTTTATTGCCGTGGCTATTCTACAGTAATGTTTGATGGCGTCCAGGGCGAGCCGGTGGTCTTTTCTGTCTTTGAGCCACTTATCCATAACCTGGTATCCGCCAATCTGGTATTCCCATATATCCTTGCCGACGGGTCCAAAATGCTGGCCTTCATTTATATACATCAGACGTTTCTTTTGATTATACGCTATTTTTCGCACCAAGCCGTGGCCTTTGCCTTCAAACCTGGCAACGGGTTTATCGAGCTTCTTTGATCTCATCAGATGTAAATCGACCAACTCTCGGCCGAGTTTGGCCATGCCACGAAAGAGGTGCAGGTCAGCCGAGAATGGAATTCGAGGAAAATCGCTTTTCAGGAACTCCGCGTACTTTTTTCGGTAGGTGTTCGAGTAGAGCACTGCGTATATGTAGTAGAGCACCTGCTCCG
The DNA here is from genome assembly GCA_030641115.1 of Planctomycetota bacterium. Lineage (GTDB taxonomy): Bacteria > Planctomycetota > Phycisphaerae > Sedimentisphaerales > Anaerobacaceae > DAOWID01. Next base: position 10,224 of record DAOWID010000125.1, read on the forward strand.
GCTCCGGTTTTTTGCCGTAGACCTTGTCCAGCGCGTCAAATATGCCTCGCGCAATATTTACCTCGCGCTGATACGTTCTGGCTTTGTTATTGTTGTATAGGTCCTCATCGGGATAAAGATAGAGAGGAAAAGTGACATTGCCGCCTCTATAGAAAAGATTAAGGTCGGTGATAGTCTCCGCACAAAATACAATATTCCACGGCTTTTCCAGACCCACGACCTGGCCGGCTCTTCCAACGCATAGCGCCAGATTCTCTCGCATCATGTGAGACATAACCTCTTTTCGGGTTCTTTCTATAAGCACATCGTCATAGAAGATCCATTGCTGGTCAAAGGGTCTGTAAAGAATAGGTATTATTTTCTTGTCCCAATCCTTCTCTGCTTTTATTTTCTTGCGAGCATCTTTTGTCTTCCAATTTGCCTTATCCCTCAAGTGGAAGGCCTGCTTTATTATGCTGTCAGACATACTTTCATCGTGAAACATTCTTATGCGCTTTTTCAACTCTGCTTTATCAGCAGAGATAACGAATTTATCCCGGCTTGTTACAACCCCAACGCTGTTGGTGGGGAATATATCTGTAACTTTTAAGTATTTTTGATAGCTAACTAATAGTTTTTCATCTCTTGGGACAAAGAAATAGAACTCTGATTTTGGTGTGAGCTTTTTCCATTTTGTGGTTTTGACGTTATTGCTCTTAAGCCACTTATACTTGACTTCACGGAGTCCCCAGCGATCCCAGTGTGATATCTTTTTCCTCAATCCCTCTTTCTTAATCGCCAGGATAATTGCAACACCCTGCTGGATGTCGAATACATTTTCATCTTTCGAGCCGTCGGGGCATTTTTCCTTTTTCTTGCTGTTGCCGTGCAGGTCAAGTAAGTAAATATGGTTAAAGCTTTTCATCAAAGATTGTCGCATCCCCCTGAAAGTCGGGTTGTCAAGATAGCTATGGTTGGTAATAAAGCCCAGAACGCCTTCGCCTGCCTGATCTATTTTCCATTGAGCGAAACGAATGAACTTTACATAATCGTCCTGGAGCCATTTAGGATTTCTTTCACCTAAATCCTTGCCATCCACTTTGTAGTATTCTTTGATTTCCTTACTTATCCATGGCCCTTTGTTGGCTGAATGTCCTGAATAAGGGGGGTTACCCAGAATAACAAGAATTGGTTTTTCTTTCTTGATCACTCCTGCTGCGTGGGATTCCTTGGACAAGGAACTCATGCCTGGCAGGTTGCTCTCCGCAAGTTCCTTCATATCGAGCGTATTTGTCAAATAAAGCTTACACCTGTCATGTTCGGCTAAAGTGTATCCAAACTCCTCAAGGAGAAATCCCATTTTCAAATGGCCTACTGCATAGGGAGCCATCATCAGCTCAAAAGCATAGTAGTTTTTAAGAAGATGGTTTTTGACAAGTTCTGTTTTACCACCTTCGCCGTATTTGCTCACAAATTCTTCAACTGCGACTTTTGCAGCTTCAGCTAAAAATGTTAAAGTTCCTGCGCCCGGATCGAGCACCGTTATTGATTCTGTCGCAAAGCCATCAGTTCTGTCGAAATCATCTCTCAGGATAATATTTACAGAACGGACAATGTAAGAGACAACCTCTTCGGGTGTGTAATACACACCCCGCTGCTCTCTTTCCTTTGGGTCGTATTCTGCCAGAAATGTTTCATAAAAATGAACAATTGGGTCCTTGCCTTTTCCCTCAACAAAATACCGGTGCAGAATCTGCTTTACATCTGCCACCGCAAGCACGTTTGCAATATCATCGATTACCCAGGTAAGCTGCTCGCCCGGTTCTTCCAGAGAAACAAACCGAAATATATCACGCAGGATACCTATAGTCCTCGGGATATTGTCGAACGCAAGTCTCCTGCTAAATTCATCCTTACATCGAGTACTCGCTGCGAAAAGCCCGTAAGTTATGGTCTGGGCATACATATCAGCGAAATCTTCTTTTGTAAGGCCAGCAATCAAATGCTGTTGAAACGCCTCGTAAAATCCGATTAGGTCACCGTTACTTCTGTCAAGTTCGAGAAGCACCTGCTCGCGCAGATAATGTGTTCTGGATGCAAGAGCTTCTGCAAGTGTTTTTGGTGTGTACGTTCGAGGAAGCGAAAAAGTGAAGAACTTGCTTAATAAATCGAAAAACTTATCCTTATTTTCTACTGGCGGGACAAGTTTGAGTTCTCTGGCAATCAGTGGTCGGCCTATCTGAACTCTGTCAACCAAGTTGCCATTTCGATACAACCTAAATTCGAAAAAATTTGTTAGGATCACATTAGCGAAAGCACTGCGATATCGCTTTAGCTGCTCTGATTCCTCGAAGCTATTAAGGTTTTCTTCATCCGGCGATTTGGCTTCAATATAACCAACTATATGTTGTTTGCCATCCCATATTCGAAAATCTGGATTGCCGGCCTGAGTTTTTTTGGGCTGTATTGTTACTTCTGTTTTTGCCCTGCTTATCGATTGTGCAAAACTCTCAAGCAGCATTGCCAGAGCTTTATAAAAACTTTCTTCTCTCGCATCACCTCTCTGGGCAATCTTGAAGATTTCTTTCAAATATGCTTTTAGCATTTTGTCTGCATCAACTCACAAGGTTCGTTTGCAATGTAGGGCGTAACCATTTATGAAGATTGCGAAGTTGGCCGGGTCGATTTGGGCGTCACTTGCGATCTTTTGTATTTGTTCGTCGGTCAGGCTGTCAGCGTTTTGTTTTTCGTCCGGCGTCATTATGGCCACTGCTGTTTTCAGTTGCTCCAGCTCTTCAGGACTCGGTGCCGCCAGCATGGCCAGCTCACTGCTGCCTTCGATGTCCTTGAACTGGTTCCTTATCATCTTACCATATTTACTATCAGAAAACCTGGCCACTTTTTCCAGGTATTGCTCAATCGATACCTTTTCCTTTATGGCCGTTTCGCTTTCTCTTTTCGTCTTGTGACTGTTTTTCACTTTAACACTGATTCGTGTATTTCTAAAGGCTAAATAACCCCCCAATAAATTGGGGGGCTAAACATGAGTCCGTAACATCGCCATTCCGGCGACGGTTAAACTTCTGTGCTTCGATTAGAGAAGCAGGGGTTTCGGACTCTCGACCCATCCGGCTGGGCGCTGGTTTTTGCCTTTGCGATCCATGTCGCCGAGGTCCCGGCGGGCCTTTTCAGCCAGAGCAAGAAGACGCTTGACCACATCTGGATGCTCATCCGCGATGTTTGTCGTCTCACCGATGTCGGCTTGTAAATCATACAATTGAACCGGAGCGTCAGGTACGCCCTTTCCCCAGTTGCGTCTTTTCATTTTGAGCGGCAGATGCAGTTTCCATTTGCCCGATCGCACCGCCTGCAATTGGTCGACCTGGTAGTAGTAGAACGCCTCATGCGGGGTCTTAGCTCCTTTTTCGCCGGACATAAGCGGCCAAATGTCTTTGCCATCGATGACGCGGTCCCTTGGCGGTTTCGCACCGGCCAGTCGAGCAAAGGTCGGCAGCAAGTCCATCGTCGTAGCTAATTCAGCGCAGGTTTTGCCGGCGGGAATCTCACCGGGCCAGCGCATTACGCATGGTTCGCGCATGCCGCCTTCCCATGTCGTTCCTTTGTGGCCGCGGAGTGGGCCGTTGCTTCTGCCCTTGCCACCGGTGGCGCCATTGTCGGAGGTGAAGACAACTAATGTGCGATTGTTGATTCGGAACTGATTTAGAGCAGCCAAAATTTGGCCGACAGACCAATCGATCTCTTCGATTACGTCCCCGTACATGCCGTTTGACGAGCGGCCGCGAAAGGCGTCGCTAACGTGTAGCGGCAAGTGTGGCATTGTGTGTGGCAAATAAATAAAGAATGGTCTATTCTTGTTGGCCGTTATGAACTTGATCGCTTCTTCAGTGTAGCGCTTTGTCAGTGTGTTCTGGTCGGCTGGGGCTTCAATGACTTTTTCGTTCCGCAATAAGGGTAATGGTGGATTCTTCTTGCGCTGCCTCGCTCCCATATCATTGCTATAGGGGATCCCATAGTAATAATCGAAGCCCTGGCTTGTCGGCAGGAATTCTGGCTGGTCGCCTAAGTGCCACTTGCCGATGCACGCTGTGGCGTAGCCCTGCTTCTTGAGTGCGTCAGCGATGGTGACTTCTTCCGGGTTGAGTCCCTTCTTGGCAACAGGGAATAGCACGCATTCTCGGCGGTCACTCTCGTGCATGTTGACTCGGCGAGGATAGCAGCCAGTCATCAGGCTGGATCGGGACGGCGTGCACACGCCGCTTGTTACATAAAAGCTCGTAAAACGCATACCCTCATCAGCCATGCGGTTGATGTTCGGCGTGCGGTTCTTTTCAGAGCCGAAGCAGCCGATGTCACCGTAGCCCAGGTCATCGCAGAAGATAATAATGAAATTCGGGAGTGAGCCATCCCCAAAGCCCCCGTTCTTTCTTACGAAAGCAGGAACGGGGGCTTTGAGGCTGCCACCCAGCGTTAGCGATGCGGCTGCCAAGCCTGCGGCCTTCAAGAAGCCCCTGCGGTTAATATTCTTCTTCATGGTTAGGTTCTTTTCCACAAACGCCTACAGTTTACATCGTCGCCGTGCTAGCGACGGCTAAACGACCCCTAAATAAAGTTTACATCGTCGCCGTGCCGGCGACGGCTAAACGACCCCTAAACAAAGTTTACATCGTCGCCGTGCCAGCGATGGCTAAACGACCCCTAAATAAAGTTTACATCGTCGCCGTTCCGGCGACGGCTAAACGACCCCCAAACAGGTTTGGGGGCTAAACGTTTTAGCGTCGCTTTGTTTTGCCTCTTCGCTTTATGACTCTTTTTCTTTTCGAGCGCTGCTTTATTTTTTTGCCGCCGGTCATAGCGGCGCTCAGCGCGCCCATGTTGAATCCGCCTTGGAAAAGGTTTTTCAATCCGCCGAAGGTGCCGCCACTCATCGCTTTGAGCATATCGCGGCTGCGCATGAACGTCTTGACCAAACCGGAGACATCGTGGACCTGCACACCGGCGCCGCCGGCGATACGCCTTCGCCTCGATATATCTATGGTGTCAGGGTCGCGACGTTCGGCCTGTGTCATCGATTGCACAATGGCTTCCATTTGACCAAACTCGCCATCGTCGATATCCAGATCGCCGAGCTGCCCTCCCATTCCGGGCATCATTTTGAGCATATCTTTAATGCCGCCCATTTTTTTGACGGCTTGCATTTGCTTGAGAAAATCGTCAAGGCCGAACGTACCCTTGGCCATCTTCTTTTGCAGCTTCTCCGCCTCTTCAGCTTTGAATTGCTCCTGGGCCTTCTCCACAAGTGTCACTACGTCGCCCATGCCGAGGATTCTGCTGGCCATGCGGTCCGGGTGGAATTCTTCGAGCTTGTCGAGCTTTTCTCCGACGCCAATGAACTTGATGGGTTTTCCGGTTACGGCCTTTACGCTCAGGGCGGCGCCGCCGCGGGCGTCGCCGTCCAGTTTCGTAAGGATAACGCCGTCAAGCTCTAATCTCTCATTGAATTCCTTGGCGGAATTGACGGCGTCCTGGCCGGTCATCGCGTCGCAGACCAAATAAATCTGATGCGGGTTGACCGCCTTTGCGACGTCAGCCAGCTCATGCATCATCTCTTTGTCTATGTGCAGGCGGCCGGCGGTGTCGAGCATCACGACGTCGTAGCCGTTTTTTCGGCCGTGCTTTACGGAGTTTTTTGCGACCTTTACGGAGTTTTTGCTATCCTCGCTGTAGACATCGATATTCAACTGCCGGCCCAGAACGATTAATTGCTCGATGGCGGCTGGTCTTTGCAGGTCACCAGCAACCAAGAGCGGCCTTTTGCCCTTTGCGACCAGATATTTGGCGAGCTTTGCGGCGGTGGTCGTCTTACCGCCGCCCTGCAAGCCAGCCAACATAATCACGGTAGGCCCCGGCGAGACAAGATAGATGCGGGTATCGACCGGCCCCATCAGCTTGGTCAACTCATCGCTGACGATCTTTATCATAACCTGGCTGGGATGAAGGCTCTTCATCACCTGAGCGCCGATGGCGGCTTGTGTAACATCTTTGCAGAATTGCTTCACTACATTGTAGTTGACGTCCGCTTCCAAAAGGGCCTTGCGGACGTCTCGCATAGCGTCCGAGATGTTCGCTTCGGTGATTTTGCCTCGGCCGGCCAAAGACCTGAAAACCGAGTTGAATTTTTCCGTTAACGACTCAAACATAACTCGATGCTCGATACTTGATGCTCGACTTTCTTGTCTTGCGAGCATCCGGCATTAAACTTCAACCTTGCAGGCGAATTAAGGATTTTAGGGCCGTCAGGATAGTTTTGCAAGGACAAAATCCGCCACAAACACTGTGCCCGGCAGTCGAAACAAATGAATAGTACGAATCATGAAAAATCTTCGCGCTGTACAAAGGGTTGTTTGCTGCTATGTAGCCATCCCCAAGCTTGGACCCCGCTTAGCGGGCTCTTGCGCTTGAGGCTGCCACACGACCTTTAGTCTTATTGGGTGGCAGCCTCAAAGCCGTAGGCTTTGGGGATGGTTTTATTCCCCGGCTAAACACGTACCCGCCATAGGTCCGCCGCGGCGGAAGGCTGCCACACAGTATTTGTGATATGGCTGTTTTGTAAGAACTTCTCGCGAGAGGGCAATTACTTTTTCAGATCCGTATAATGCAACAGTGGACGAGTCGACGTTACAGCAGTTCGAGACAGGAAACTCAGCAGTGGTTGAGGTTGACTTTGGATATTACCGTCAATGGTAAGATAAGATGGTATGCACAGCATAGCCTACCTATTCTTTACCACTAAATGAGTTCTGCAAAATTGCAGGTTAGGCATACTTTGACAAGAAAAAATCGTTTTTTGATTTTTTCTTGTTAAACAGTAAGTTGTTCTCCTTGGGAGTCCTTACGGACTTTAACAAATAGTTAAGCGATTATTTAAGAAAATCAATCCGCCAAAGGCGGACTTAAATAATATATGCCTAACCTGCAATTTTGCAGAAGCCTTTTTTTTACCACCAATGATACGGAGCCCAGAGGCGGACATCCATATCATTGAAGTGCCGCCATTCGAGGTGTCCGTCCACGAAAAGGATGTTGTTGCCAGCGGGTCTATCTCCACGGTTCAGGTGGTTGGTGGTATCGTAAAGCTGCCAACGGCCCCACGAGCCGCCCGGGACCTGTGTAAAGCTGGCCGTCGTTGGATCGGAGCCGGTACTGAGCGTCGCATCCGTAACGAGATCGGTCGCCGCGGGCTGTTTACAGTTTAGCGTTTTGACCCAGGTCTTTTTGGGTATTCCCTCCGGTTGATTTGATCTTCCATTAACAGTATCCATCATCCAGAAATAGCTGGTGACTCGATAGTAGTTGCCTCGGTCGGTCTTCGGCTCTGGAACGGCTCCATGACGGGTTTCGAACGGAAGGTTTTGTGAGAACTGCCAGAGACAAGCCATGTCGGGAGTTTTCAGGCGGTCAGAGGGGCAATAAAAGGTCTTTCTGTCACCGCCGGTTGCAATTATATAGTCGGTGGTGCTGTAGGCGATATCCCACAGCCAGTATCCGCTCTGGTTGAGCGGCAGCTTGGCGTCATTATCCGAGCCGTACATGTGTAAGCTGAGGCCGATTTGTTTGAGGTTATTGGCGCAAACGACTTTTTTGCCCTGTTCCCTCACCTTCTGCAGTGCCGGCATCAATATCGCCATCAATATCGCCAAAATGGCGATTACGACCAGCAATTCAATCAAGGTAAAGGCTCTTTGCTTCATACAAGTATTGTACTTGTTCTGACTCTGCCAGTCAATTCATTTTTTGCACGAAATGCCTGGGCACAGTAACAGCAGTTCTCGCTCGGGCCTATGAGCGTAAAATCGAACGTGTCGACCGAGGTGCCCGCAGCCCAGACAAAAACACAATTCCAAATTCTACCTGTCATCCACCGTTATCTTGGAGCCAGTGAAAGGCCATAATGGCAAAATCCTTGAAGTCAACTTTGCAGTCGCCATTTATGTCGCCTGCAATGATGGTTTCACAGGGCAGGCCGCTAGTGTATGATTTGCTGGCCTCGCTCGTACCGCCGTAGGCGCCCATATTAATCACGCCACCGTTAGGAAACGGCTCATAACCAACGGGGCTGCTCATATCTCCTGCATCGATGCAGGGGTTTGCCGACATCGAATCATCCATACACTATCAAAGCTGATGTTGTCTCCAATAACAAAAAGAAGAATTTCCGATTAAGAGCGGTTCTGACGAATCGGGCGTCCTCCGCAGTAACACTGCTCCCGACGAAAAATATCAATGTTGGCTCTGGTCCGCCGATGGCGGACTAATGCACGCATTTTAGACGGTCCAGTCTTGGGTGCCTTTGATGAATTTATTTTGGAGGATTATCCCTGCCGCCATAGGCACCACCAGCATCAGCGGCAGAAACCACTTTTGCTCAAATACCAAGGCTTCCACTTTCTCCGCCGTCCCCATATACTGGTATATGACGGCTAAGATTCCGACGACCATCAAGCTGCTGCCGCCCAGGCTGGTAAACAGCATGACTGCCACTTTGAAGACGATAAATGAGATCATAGCGCCAGCGATGATCCCGACAAGCGCACCAGCCCAGATGTATTGTTCAGGCAGCCCGGAGGCGAGCCATCCGCCGCCCGTGAGTATCCCGCCTGCCGCCGCACCCAACAAAGTCACTCCGTATTTCATCAACGGTATGGAAAGGGCCGCAAAAAGCACTACAAACATGAGAGCAAGCCAGATTACCTCGCCGCCAACATATTTGTTTACCAATACTCCGAGAAAGAGGCCAAGCAGGGCAAAGCAGATTGTGACCAGTATTTTGAAGACGCGCCAGCCGTAGAAAAGACAAACCGTCCCAAAGGCTATGAAGGTCAGCGCTTCTACCAAACCGAGCGAAGTGACGTGGTTCCAAATCAAGTCGATAGGGACAAGGCCTTCGTCCGCAGCCTCCCTGCCCGCAGTTCCGGCTGCCTGTGCGAGGATAGTTAAACAGTTCATTGTTCTCTCCTAAATTCTTCTTTTTGATTTTCTCGGCAAATTCGTGTTCATTTTGGCAGATTCTCGGTGCAGATTATCTATTGCGCCAACCATGCTTTGTTCTTTCGGCCTTTTGCTCGGACTTTTGGGCTTGCTTTTTGCTTACCGTCTCGGCTTTTGCACGTCCAAAAATTAATAGCTGCTCAAAAGTGCCGAACGCCGTCATTGCGACAAAAACAGCTTGATGGAAGGGGGCCTTGTTGCAGATCTTGCTTATCGGCGCAGAGCCTTTATAGAACAGTAGCAAAGTCATGCCGGAAAAAATGAGCGTTGTTCCGAAAGTCGCAAAGCACAAAGCCGACGCGAAGCGCCAAAGCCAGAATCCAAGCGCCATGAAAACGACCGCCAACACAGCTATTATTACCCACCTATACACCGGCATCTGCGAGCAGAGCTGCTTTATCTTGTTGGCAAGCTCAACTGTGTGCGCTTTTACTGTTTCTATGCTCTGGTGGATGCTAACGGTTGAGCTTTGCTCTGATGCTTCTGGCGCAGCCGCAGGAGTCGTTTCGTCCGCTGTTTCAACGTACGGTCCGGCCAGGACGGCAAAACCGATGATCGCCGCTAACCCACCGGCAAGTATTGCGATAAATACCCTTTGCAGTATTGCTGCGATAAGCGCAGCGACTGATGCGGAAGCTGCTGTGTAGATGGCATTACGGCCGGTCAGAATAAAGGCGCAGATACCTCCAACAATCAAGCCTAAGAGCGCGACCAAGGGCCTTCTAAAGCCCGACCCGGCCAGCCAGAGGAATAGCCCGACTACAATGGCCGCCAGCCCCGGCGTGATTAAGACTATGGGGCTGAGCTTCGCTCCGCCCAAGGCGGATTCGAAATCTTGGAAAATTTCAAGCATACTCAACGCCCCGCAGTTCGTGGCTCGTATCAGGATTTACAATACTAACGCCCAGACTATTTATCGGCCTTTCGACACGATTTTCGTTAAATAGATGGTTAATTCGCAGATATTAGGCCAAGAAGGCCGATTTTGCTTTGTATTGGGGCGTGCGTATTGCGGAAGATATGTGGGATGCGCTACACGCAATGCGACGTGTGAGTTTACTGCGGATGAGAGGAGTCGAACCTCCACGCCCCGAAGGGCACAGGCACCTGAAGCCTGCGCGTCTGCCAATTCCGCCACATCCGCAACGGATAAGTAATTATCGGGAATTTCCAGGATTTGGTCAAGAATTTTGGCATAAATCTCGAACGGGTTTGAGGAACCTACCATTTTGTAGAAAGCCTTGCGTATATATGCTCAGATGAGGTATACTAAGGGCATGACCAGCAAAGAGATAGCTATAAAGACCATCGAGCAACTTCCGGAAGACGCCACATGGGAAGATATACAGGAACGGATCAACTTCATTGCTGCCGTGCGCAAAGGTTTAGGGGAACTTGACGCAGGCAAGGGCGTTGCTCACGATAAGGTCAAGGAGGAATTCGCTGAATGGCTTACAAAGTGATTTGGTCTCCTTCAGCAGTCTAAAAGAGTCGGTGATCCGACACTCGAAGGCTTCAATCCCACTATCGACGCGATGGGGAGGAATCTTGTTGTTATAGGGAAGTCATATAAGCGTAGTTGGGCAGCCTGATAATTTAGCCATCAGGAGTTAATGAATCTGATGAGTCGATTGAAGCGAACAATAGTAGTCTTGGCCGTTAGTGGGTTACTGCATACATCAATCGCCTATGGTGAACCAATACAACATGAACACAATGCTGGAGAACATGGCTGGCATTCTCATATCTACGAACTTGGCTTATCAACCGGTTTTGTGCGGATGGAGCCTGAGGGCGAATATGCGATGGGAACGCATCTTCATTTTATCAGGCGCTTCCAGGGTGAAGGGATAAGGAGGTTTCTTGGGTTAGGAATCGGCTTTGAAGCGATCTTTGCAGACCATATGCACTATAATGTGATGGGTACAATTGCCATATATCCATATAAGAATCTATCAATTGGAATATCGCCTGGTATGCTGATAGTCGAACATCACGATGAATGCGAGATGTGCTATTCCACACACGTAGAAGTGGCATACGGCTTTGAAGTCGGCCAATTTCATGTTGGCCCGGTAGTTGGATACGCTAAGTCCGGCGATGACGAACACTATATGATTGGAATACACTTAGGCAAGGCATTTTGACAAATCCGATTGACAATTGGCGTGCCTAAATAGTACATGCGGCTGACGGATCTGTCGTGTCACGGTCTTTGCTTAGGGTACGGCCCACGTGAGGGCGCGGCTGATGAGTTCGGTTGTTTGGCAAAAAAGCTTGAAATCTTAGCGAACGAGTGTATTATATAAGTATGGGCGCATTTCATATAAGTTGCAGAATTGAGAATCATATTGATAGATCGAGATCCGTGCGCGTACCAAAACTCCTTGTGGATACGGGTAGCGAATACACGTGGGTTCCTGCGGCAAAGCTGGACAAGATCGGGGTCAGCAGAGAAAAGAAGGACATCCGCTTTGTTATGGCCAATGGTGAGGTGGTGACTCGCAGCGTCGGTTTTGCAATAGTGCGTGTCGGTAGGAACTTCACCATAGATGAGGTGGTTTTTGCCGAGCCCGGCGATCTGATCTTACTGGGCGCCCGGACGCTGGAGGGGCTCAATTTCACTGTCGATGCCATCAGAAAAAAACTTGTCGCAGCCGGCCCCGTGCCAGCTGCCTAAACCTTCCTGAGCAACTGGCTGCGGGACCCGCTTAGCCCGAACGTTCCGAGTCCGGCAGAGTCGCTTTGAACGGTGAGATGGTTGGGATGCTCTGCGGAAACTATATAAACAATGGTTACGGGAGGGAATTATGAAAATATTTCCCTCAAAAAAGCAATGGGATAACTGGACTCTCCCCAGCAAGGCTGGATATGTGAGCGCCTGGATGGGACTCATTGCACTCTGCATCACACTCATTTGGCTTTTGTCGTCTGTTTTTTTTCAAGACAAACCTCCCGAAAAAACAGTAATGAATCAAACAACGGAAGTTGGCGGGGACTTCATCCAAATAGATAATTTCTTGGACTCTGGGTCAACCGGGGTTTTCGTTAATCTCGTATTGAACCTGGCAAATTTTGTTGGGCAGAGCGAAAGTACCGAGGATTCTGCCAGTGTTGATGATTACTTGAAATGGTTGGAAAAACAATGCAGAGACGACCTCGTTAATGGAACACGCAATCTGCTTAGTGTATTAGCGCGAGAGGACAAACACGCGAAGTTGGTTAGAGACTGTATCGAAACCGTAATACTTTCAGTGGAAGATCAGAGAAACAGGTTGAGAGAAATCGTTCAACAAACAGAGTTGCTCCCCAGCATGAACTCAAAACTTGACTACCTAATTGACCAACTCTCCAAGAAGGATTCACCGAGCTTGCGCAAGGGGCAATTAGCTATTTCAGCAAGAGTACTGGACATCTTGACTTCAGGCATAGTCGGATCTGGTGCCAAAGTAATGATGGGGCAAGAAATTAATGCTCACGAGGGCACTGCGATGGTCGTCTGGTTACTCGGCACACAATCTCCACATATGATGCTGCTTGATGTTATAGGTGACGTAGATATGAACCGTCTTAGCGTCATCTTGAATGAAGATGCTTCCATTGGCCTCCGGGTATACGATGGTGCGAGCAAAAAAAGAGAAGTTAAATCAAAGAGCTATCCGCCGAGGCATCATTTGGTTATCCTTGCGGTCTGGAAAGACCAGAATATATCTCTCTGGGTAAACGGAGAACTGCAAGGCTCGGAATCCATGAGCAAGGGCTTCGGTTATCTGGGCCCGACATGCCTGTTTGGCATAGATATTGATGGAAAACTCAGTGCTGATGCTCTTCGCTGGACTCCCCAAGGCCGGGAAGTTGGCCTCAATTTCATAAAAAATGGTGTTTGGCACGGGTCTCGTTTCGATACCGTCACGATATGGAATCGAGCGCTTGAGAAACCAGATATAGATATCTTAGCGGAAGATCCATGGGTAATGTTTAGGTGAGCCGATAGGATGGGCAGATTGTTTGCCTACACGGACAATTTGTTACAGCGCGAGAAAATTCTATTCCTTTTTCATGTAAAGCGTTTGGGTGGGGAAGGCGAACTCGATTTTTTCGGCCTCGAAGCGCTTCATCATCTCTAAGTTGACTCGCTCGTTGACCCCCTGGTACACCCAGTAGTCGGGCGGCTTGACCCAGTAGCTCATATAGATGTTCAAGGACCAGTCGTTGAACTCGTTGAAGTAAACTCTGGGCGGCCTGTCAGGGTCGACATTTACCTCCGGCACATCGGCTAAGATCTCCTTTATGATCTGGACGGCCCTTTTGGCTTTGGTGTGGCCTGCATCGTAAGTTATCGTGATGTTGGAGGTCCTGCGAATGTAGGGACGCCTGCCGATGTTTTCCACCATTGAATTTGCTATTACGCTGTTGGGTACCGTTACAAGATGGCCTTGCAGTGTGCGCATGCGCGTGCTTCTAAAGCCCACTTCCTCAACCGGGCCTTTGTGCTCGCCGATCTTGATGGTTTCACCCATCTGGAATGGCCGATCCGTAAAGATGGTAATAGAGCCGAAGAAATTAGCTATTGTATCTTTGGCTGCCAGGGCAATCGCGATGCCACCCACGCCGGCACTGAGCAGAAGAGATTTGATATTCGTCCCTAAGATATTCTCGCTGATTAGAAGGACCGCGACAATTGCTATTGTTATCCGCATGGCCTTACGCACTACCGGCACAAGCATATCGTCGAGCTTTGTCTCTGTCTTGCCGACCAGGAGATTTAGATAGTATTCAATGACATCCACGAGCCGATAAAGCCCGTATGCTGCTGCAATAGCTGTCACGGCCTTGGCTACTTGTGTCCAGCCCTTTTCGATAGTAGAACTGATACCTTCGACAACGTCGGGGGTGGCTATCTTGTCGAAGAGCAGGCAGAGCTTGCATAGATATAGGCCCAGTGCAAAAAATGCCACCGAAATGGGTTTGGCCAGGCACCTGAGTAATAGCGTAAGCAGGCTGTCGCCCTTTTTTGCCGCCAATCGCACAGCATAGCCGTTGACTACGAACTGAACAATTCGCCCGACAGCCAGTGTCACGAGGATCACCAGCAGAAGAGCTGCAAGCCGCCAAATTTCATTTCCTTTGATAAGCTCGTATTTGAGGATATTTGGCAGCCCACTACCTGAGCCTATCATTGTCGTTGCAAAGAACGTCATATTTGTATCTCCATAATTGGGACGAACCTAATACTACAGCGCTGCTTAAACTCCGGCTGACGCCTGAACGAAACCGCCTTTTGCTCATAAGGATCCATCGGATTCGCATCCGCCTGCGGCGGACAATCTCCCTCCCACCCTCTTTCGAGGGAGAGAGATTGCTTGTTCTGAAACCAAAGAGCTTCGCCTCTGCTGCCGGGTCGATCAAACGCCACTCCAAATAACGACGATTTGGCATGTCGTTTGAAGCATCTCTCGGTTTGCCGACATCGAATCACCCATACGCTATCCGCCACGGGCGGACTTTTTGTTTTGAGAATTGGTATTTCGAACATTCGATATTGTTTAGAACTTAGGATTTAGTGCTTAGAATTTTG